>JARKOR010000123.1 GCA_029975625.1 Nanosynbacter sp.
CGCACTGAATTCCGCCACTTTCCAGCCATGCCGGAAGGAGTTCGCAGAAACCCGGGTCTGAAGCTCATCGCCTTCAAACCATGCCAGCTTAACATTAGTTGAACCATCATCGCAGTAAATATTCATCAATATGCTCCGTTAGTTACACTCAATTTGATACCAATTATAAGAGCAAAATGAAAAAATCAAAACAATATTTCTCAATATGAGCAACATAAAAATACCAAAATGATTAATTTGAGCATTTTGAACACCTTTATTTAATCAAAATGTTTGTTCAGCAGGCGATCTGGATTATCGTCACGCTGTTAAATATACTGTATGCATAACCAGTAAAATTAGAGTATCAGGAGGAAAGATGAAGCTACAGCTTTTCAGCACCGGGAAAGAACTCCCGCCACAGGCCCATCCATTGTTTGCCGATCTGGCCAGCTGCGGTTTTCCCAGCCCTGCTGCTGACTATGTCGAGTCCGATCTGGATCTCCATGATTACTGCATACGGCATCCGAGCGCGACGTACTACCTGCGTGCCAGCGGAGACAGCATGGCCGACGGCAGTCTGTACAATGGCGATCTGCTGGTTGTGGACAGTGCTGAAAAGCCGCGGCACGGCGATATCGTTGTCGCCAGCGTACAGGGGGAGTTTACGGTTAAACGGCTTCTGCTGACGCCGCGACTGACGCTGCAGCCCATGAATGCCTCCTGGTCGCCGATTTATCCTGATCCCGACGAGCTGGATATCTTTGGCGTCGTCACGCATATCATCCACCGCCCGAGGGAGATGTACTGATGTTTGCCCTGGCCGACGTGAACAGCTTCTATGCCAGCTGTGAACGTGTTTTCCGCCCGGATTTGAAAGGAAAGCCGATAGTCGTCCTGAGCAACAACGACGGGAACGTAATCGCTCGCAGTGCCGAGGCGAAGCCCTGGATCAAAATGGGAACTCCGTGGTTTCAGATAAAAAACGAAAGGTACCCGGAAAAAATATATGCGTTTTCAAGTAATTATGAACTTTACGCCTCGATGTCGGCGCGCGTGATGAACTGCCTGGAGGAACTGGCCCCCAGGGTGGAACAGTATTCAATTGATGAGATGTTCCTCGATCTGACCGGCGTGGAGCACTGTATGGAGCTTGAGGACTTCGGGCGGCAGCTGCGTCAGCACGTGTATGACTGTACCCGCCTTACCATTGGCGTGGGCGCCGGACCAACGAAAACCCTCGCAAAATCAGCCCAGTGGGCCTCAAAAGAGTGGAAACAGTTTCGTGGCGTACTCGCTCTGACCAGGGGAAATCCGCAGAGAACGCGTAAACTGCTTTCTCTGCAGCCGGTTGAAGAAATCTGGGGGGTGGGTAACCGTATTGCACGCAAGCTAAATGTGCTGGGCATAAAGACCGCGCTCGATCTGGCTCTGACGAACCCGGCCTTCATCCGCAAAAATTTTTCTGTCGTCCTTGAGCGAACGGTACGGGAACTGAACGGGGAAAGCTGCCTTTCGCTTGAGGAAGCCCCTCCGACGAAACAGCAAATTGTCTGCAGCCGCAGTTTTGGCGTGAAGATCACGGAGTACGAGTCACTCCGTCAGGCTATCTGTCAGCACGCAGAGCGGGCCTCTGAAAAGCTGCGTAAAGAGCACCAGTATTGCCGGCATATTTCCGTTTTCATCAAAACGTCTCCATTCGCCGTTAAAGAGCCTTACTACGGCAACGTGGCTACGGAAAAACTTCTTACACCCACTCAGGACACCAGGGACATCATTGCAGCCGCCACAACGGCTCTGGAGCGTATCTGGAGGGATGGGCACCGGTATGCCAAAGCCGGAGTTATGCTGAATGACTTCACCGGCTCCGGCGTTTCGCAGCTGCAGCTTTTCGACGATCGCCCGCCACGCCCTCACAGTGCTGAGCTGATGAGGGTTCTGGACGGGATCAACAACTCAGGGCTGGGTAAAGTATGGTTTGCGGGGCGGGGTATGGCCCCGGAATGGCAAATGAAACGGGAGATGCTTTCTCCTGCTTATACGACACGATGGTCAGATATTCCTGCAGCGAAACTGGCGTGAAACTTTGGCGATTTCACCTTGAAATTCTCAGCCTAAACTGCCTAATTACAATAAGTTAGATGTGAAATCGCCATGGCGAAATTATTGACTCAAATTTCTGTCAAGGACCTCGTTGATAGCCTTGTCCAGTTCATCCTGAATCACTTTTGACATACGGCTAAACTCATAAGTCAGCGTACGCCCTTTCACACGCTTACGCGCGAACTTGTCCTTTTCTTCAAAGGACCAGAGTGGGGAAACCACTGACTTTTCCTTGGGAGATGGATCTATCAATGCCTGAGATGCCTGAGAAATCAGCTTCAGAATACTGGCTTTCTGTTCGTCTTCTGGTCGTTCGCCATCACTCAAAATTGCATCGAGCTGAGCTGATACAGACTGAATGAGTTCTTCAGGCGTTAATCCCTTTTCACTGAGTTTTTCATTAACTTCTAAAAGAAGTTTATAGTCACTAAACGATAGCTCCGACTGAACCGGGAACAGAGAAATCAAGTCTTGCGGTACGGCCGCCGCCTGCAGCGCCCTGGTAACTTTAGCCTGAGATAGCCCCTCCAGTTCAGCAATTTCCTTTTGATTAAATCCAGACTCTTTAAGAGCGATCAATCTCAGGCCAATCTCCCGAAGATTATGTTCTTTAGCTGTCTGGATATCTTTAGCCAGTTGGCGAGCTTCATCAGCTGATAAATGTTCTTCGGTGACCATTACATCAAGGCCTGTACGGACAAAAATTGCTGAGGCTCGCCGTCTTGAACCATCCAGTATCTCAATCCTTTCACTTTGCTTAATACCAATACAGGGAAAGAACTGCTGAAACTTAATCGTCTGGATAATGGATTTCAGGGACTCCCTGGTCAGTGCAAGTTGATCCCTTCCGTTGTTTTCCTGGTTTACGAAGGTCTTACTTTCAACTTCAGATGCAGGCACCCGAACAAACCTGAACGTTACCTTCCTGCCGGTTTTTAAGGTAAACACCTGGCTTCTACCGGTGTCCGTCATTTCCGCCATTGACGCCTGGGTATTTAACTGTCTGCCGATGGTTTTTCTTTTCTCATTCGACATCACATACCTCCGTTAGTACGAATGAACTCGATGCGATCAAAGACTGCCTTCGCAAAGTCTTCCGCTGCTGATTTTGCGCTTTTTAGTGCCTCTGTACTTCCATCATAGGTTGCTGGATTTGCTGAAATAACTGTGTCAAAAGTCTCCCCACAGCGTTCGAAACCATCCAGTCTCGGCAGAACCATGTCTAGCATATCGGCACCGAAAACCTCTTTGGCCTGACTATGGCAAATTTTGTGATCAGACTTGTTCAGGATCTTGGACATGAAGCCGACATTACCGATGAGATTGCAGGTGTGCCCATCCATTTCGATGGAATCTATGAGAGCAGGGAGGCTGGCCACAAACTTCAGGGAAGAATGAAAATCAACCGTAGCCGGTGGAAGAGGGGTCAACATCAGGTCTGCCGCCCCAATGCAGTTTTTCAGGAACGCATCAAGGTGAGGACCACTATCAAGGAAAATAAAGTCGTAGTCATGCTGGAGCTTATCGATAATGTTCTCTTTAAGCACAGCATGAATATTTTTCCCTGGAAGATGTTCTTCACACAATCCCTTCCAGCCTTCAGCAAGGAATGCATCGTCAATGGAAGCGGGGATTACATCAACACCAGGGATAATAGACGGTACTATAAAATCGGAAAGTAATTCTTCACGAGACACGTTCTGGAGCATGGCCTGAGCAGCCGTATTTTCAACCAGGCCCACTGAATTCTCATGGCTCAGGAACATTGTCAGAGATGCCTGCGGATCGAAATCGATGGCCAGAATACGCAGGTCTTCGAACAGAAGCTGAGGATGAGCTCGAAAAGCATGTGATAATGAAGCGGTAGAAACTGTCTTGGAACCACCACCTTTAAGATTACATACAAAAATCGTAAAGGCTTTATCGAAGCGATCCCTGTACTTGGGTACTTTACGATGGTTATACAGATCGATGACATTCTGAATCGTCATCGCGTATTTCATTGTATTACCAGAAGGTTTCTTTTTGAAAATGTAGCCACCGGCTTCCATTTCGGCCACAGCATACTCAACACTACCTTTACTGAGCTTAGGCAGCTTATACAGGGCGGCTTTGCTGTATTCCTGATAGAACTCGGTAAGCTTCAATTCCTCTTTTTGCTGGCGGATACTCTCGCTCAAAGATGTCAGAAGCTTACCTGCACGTGTAGCAACTTTCCGTAACTGCTCAATATTGTCCATTTATCACCTCATGACGTTTTTTGTCATTTTGAACAAAAAGAGTCATGTTGCAAGCAAAAATTCATATTGTTTTGATTTCGCTCTCAACAGGAGGGGGGAGAAGCTCGACGGGCGTGCCACTCAATCACAGTGCCGCAACACGCAGACGCACTTATGACCATCACACAACAACTAGTACAAAAGGGTATAGAGAAAGGTATCAGCGCTCGCCGCAGCCATGTAACCGAGCGTAGCGAGCGAACTGGCGAGGAAGCGGGGAGGAACTGTACAGGCAGATAGCTCTTACGCTCAGCACAAGAAGAGTTATCCATCCTCTGTGGGAAACAGGTCAACTTCATGGACGGCCAAGGCTGCGGGAAACACCACATGTACAGGCACACACACGGATAGCTTGTTCTGGGCAACAAGTGTGACAATCTGCCCTCATTGATTATGACGAACTTGCCCCCTCAGGTCATATGACTAACGGGAAGAGGGGACAATCTAGTGTGACAAACTGCACTCATTTAACTGTGACAAACTACCCTCAGGGTAGGGTGACAAATTGCCCTCAAATGTGGCTTCACTACCGGTTACAGCCAAAAGAACTATGAGTAAGCGCAGGATGCTAGGGAGGTCACAGCAAAACTGTGACAAATCACCCTCAAACTGCCGGATCAAATGTGACG
Source organism: Nanosynbacter sp. (assembly GCA_029975625.1). Lineage (GTDB taxonomy): Bacteria > Patescibacteriota > Saccharimonadia > Saccharimonadales > Saccharimonadaceae > Nanosynbacter. The sequence goes on from JARKOR010000123.1 coordinate 4,991, forward strand.
AACCACCCTCAAATCTGTGACAGATAACCCTCAGGCTATTCTGTTGTCATCGAGGTGATATCACGGAAGGAAAATACGATATGAGTCGTCTGGCGGCCTTTCTTTTTCTCGATGTAAGAGAGACGCATTGGTGTCCGGCTATTGATCTCATCAACACTTGCCTGCAGGAAACGGCGGCGAAAATCCGGCATACGCTGGTAGCTTTGAGGTAGCTGGTAGCGCTCCATGATCCAGTCGATTTTCAGAGACACGACACCTGAGCCATCAGGTTTACGGTACTGACACAGGGATTCGTATAAACGCATGGCATACGGATTGGTAATCTCTTTTGTTTCACTGAGCCGGAACTGCGTAAAGCGGTTCTGTAGCCCGATGAAGAAGGGAATGAGATATGGGTTTATATGTACGCTGTAAAGCCCTCTGGATGGACTGTGCGCACGTTTGATAAACCAGGGAAAGGATTCATACCCTTTTTCATCGCCGGCATCCTCTTCAGGGCGATAGAAAACCACTTCCTTGCCTGCAAAACCTTTTAAAGCCTGTCGTATATCCTTGCTGGCTTCAGCGGAGGTCAGCCCGAATGTTTCAGCGTATTTAGCAACGTGAATTTCGCAGATGCCGTCATGTTCCTGCAGGGAACCGTCGGATTTTCTGATCTGGTCAACGAACAGATACAGCAGACGCTTTTGATCCCTGGAGAGACTATATGCCGCCTCAGTCAGCTCATTTGACTGGACAATCCGCGGGCTATTTTTACGTTTTTTATGATTTATAACCGCTATTTCCGCCATGACAGGTCCATGTTACGTGTGACAGGTTTTCAGATTGTCACACTTCATAAAACAGAGTCAACAGGGATGGATAACTTTGTGAAAAGCAACGCCATCTGAGGGCAATTTGTCACAGGGTTAAGGGCAACTTGTCACAGAAAGGACGGCTATTTGAGGGTAATTTGTCACACTGAAAGGGCGGTTTGTCACAGATCCCTCTCTGAAGCCCGCATGGATAAAGGCCTGTGGGCATTCTAAAAATAAAGATCTAACAACTATTAAAAAAGATCTTATAAAAATATCCCCGTGGATAAGTGGATAACCCCTAGGAAGGTGATTTTTCAGGCATTGAGCGTCAGCAGAATATACAAAGTATTTTTCCCTGGTGCTTCCTCGCTCACTCGGGGCTTCGCCCTGCCGCTCGGCTGCGGCGAGCACTGCTGACTCGATCATATCCGTGGACAGAATTTAACATACAGGTCATTCTCTCTATGTGATTCACAGGGAAATCAAAACTGCGCTATCACTACTTTGGTCTTTCCTTCTGTATCACCCTGCTCAAGATCGCTTATGAGGCCTTTGGGGTTTTTAACCCAGCCGTCAGGGTCATACACAAAACAGATCAGCATATCGCAGTCAGGATGCGCACGGTAACGTGCCATATCTATAATCAGCTCCTCACCTATTTTACGTGCGCCAAGAGATTTTCGGGTTTTTTTCACCTCTATGGAAGGTGCGAATAAGCAGGTCATTTCTTCCCAAGCTGACTCGCTGATTAAAATTTCGCGGATCTGGGCCGATTTTTTTCCCGCAAACACATCGAATCAGCCTATTTAGGCTATTTTTTCCACCATTTCTGGCGTTA
>JARKOR010000141.1 GCA_029975625.1 Nanosynbacter sp.
AATCTCTTTTCGGGTCTGACGGCGCTTAGTGCTGAATTCACTATCGGCGAAGGTGAGTTGATGGCTCATGATGTCCCTCTGGGATGCGCTCCGGATGAATATGATGATCTCATATCAGGAACTTGTTCGCACCTTCCCTAAGTCACCGGCGGCTTGCCTGCCACACATTGAACATTACAGACCAATTAGCACTTTGTCACCGGGGAAAGATGTAAAGATTATGTATAAATAGATTGGCTTAGAAGTGACATTTCAACTTTGGAGAAACAGGTGACATTTTAAACTTGCTTTAACAAAATTTTGGGACTGACCGAAACAAAAAGGCCAGCCCCGGAGGGCTGGCTATTCAGTACAGGGCAATGACAGGTTTCTTGATGCCGCAGGCGTGAGCGTAGCGGGTCAGTGTGTCGATGCTGGCTTTGGTGATGTTGTTTTCCAGGCGAGAAATAACCGGAGGTGTAACCCCCATGCGTTCAGCAACCTGCGCTTTTGTCAGGTTGTCATGCTTGCGCCATTCAGCAAGCAGCTCCCTGAGCTTTTCCTTACGTTCTTCTTCCTGCCATGCAGCGCGATATTCATCGTCCTGCATCCACTCGTTATGCAGTTCTTTATGGCTTACCAGTTTCATTAAGTACCTCCGCTAACCGCTTTTTGGCGAGATCGATTTCTTTCGCTGGCGTTTTCTGTGACTTCTTGATGAAAACACGGAGCATGATGATGGTATTGCCTTTGTGGTATACCCAGATTCCCCTGGCTATGTCCGTCCCCATCGTGCGGATCTCAAAAAGTCCATCGCCCAGGGGCTTCGTGTCCGGCTCCCGCAGTAATCGGGCGTCATACTCCAGTTTGCCGATGAGACGGTCAAACTTCACCCTGATTTTTACGGGTAATGCTGTGGCTTCTTCCCTGGCTTCCGGGTGATAAACAACGCTAAACATGTGACCTCCCATTTCTATTAATATTAACCTATAGGCTAATTTCAGACAAGGTAGAATTAACCTATAAGCTAATTTTGTTGGCAGTTATCGTGGCTACCCGGTCACTACCCTGTTAGCGTGAGTTTTCGTTCCACTGAGGAACGGGGATTTATGCGCGTTAGCGCATGTAAGGCGGCAGGATGAAATGACAGGTAGCACCGAGGGTTAGCCGCCGATACCAGTGAGGGATCGAAAGGGATCGCCTATCCATCCCTTCACCTTGCAAAGCCATATTCCGCTAAAAGCGGCTCAGAGGCTTTTGTGCGCGGTCGGAGTGGTCACAACAAGGCGAAGCCGCAGTTGGGGCGTATCTCCGCGTTAGCGGGTCGTAAGAGCCGCTTACGAGCGTGTAAGCTAATTCTTCAGCGATATTTGCTGACGTATCCGGCGTGGCCGGATTTGTCCAATCCCTCGATGGCTAACAGGCGAGCTGTTAGCCATCGAGGGATTCCGTTCTGAATGCCCCGCGCTTTAGCGTGGGGAGCTACTTTTGAGGCGCTCGCGCCGATGCTGTTCGGTTATCCACTTTTTAAAGGGGATAACAGTAATGTCTTTTATTTTTTGGTTTATCTTTTAATACGTAAGTAATTAAAAGATAAACCAAAAGAGTATTTTCGCCATCTCGTTTGCACTTCATTATCACTTACCCACAAGCTATACAGCAGTTGTGGTGGGTCTACGCCGGAACCGCCGAAAAATCCGTCATTCCTGTAGGCGGGATGGGTTGGATTTCGAAAATTATTGTACTATAAGGGCTTCCCCGGCGTGTCAACGCCGGTGTTTATGGTTTCTGTCTGCTCTTCAGTAAAAATAAAGGGGAGAGACTGCGGTACTATAAACGGCCATGATGAATCGTCATCGATTCGGACCCTGATGAAAGACGCGCGTGAGGTTCTTGTTCGTTAAGCGGATACGTATATCCTGTACAATAGCCAGATAGGCCTCACGGGGTATAACCCTTTATCATCAACGAATTGCAGGTCAGATGGTTATTTTGTTTCGTGCTTTAGCTGGCTGAGTACAGCCTGAAATCATCACCGTAATGCAATGATGCCCAGCACAGCCTTGCGTTTTTGGCGGCGATGGCTACAACGGCACGCCAGTATCCTCTGCGATCGACCAGTGAACAGACCCAACGACTGAATAAATCAGTCCTTTTCTCGGCACCAATCAGAACCGAACGAGCCCCCTGAACCAGTAGCGTTCGCAGATACGAATCGCCAGCTTTAGTTATCCTGCCAAGCTTTGATTTCCCACCACTGCTGTACTGCGATGGCGTTAGTCCCAGCCAGGCTGCCAGTTGTCGCCCATTTTTAAAATCGTGTGCATTACCGATACTGGCGACCAGCGCACAGGCCGTTGTGGGACCAATCCCTTTCAGTTCCATCAATCGCTGGCTGCGGTGATCTGTTTTTGCCATGCGGGACAAAATCCGGTCATATTCAGTAATATTATCTTCAATACGATCAATGTGTTCCAGCAGGTCATTAACACATTGTTGAACCTGAAGTGGCAAAGAACTCTTCTGCTCAGAAACCATGTGACGCAGGGCATCTGTACTTTGTGGGGCGATGACACCGAATTCCGATATCAAACCTCTCAATCGGTTATATGTTGCTGTTTTCTCTTCGATAAAACCCTGTCTGATACGGTGTAGGCATTGCATCGCCTGCTGGCTCTCATCCTTCACTGGTACAAACCGCATATGCGGGCGACGAACTGCTTCACAGATAGCCTGAGCATCAGCTGCATCATTTTTGCCTGATTTACCGGCCATGCGGTAAGGAGATACAAATTTAGCAGCCATCAGCCGTGGTTCATGACCATATTGCCGAAACAACCTTGCCCAGTAGTGAGCCCCGGAGCATGCCTCCATCCCGATAACACAGGGAGGTAAACTGGCAATCAGCTCAGGAAGGGCAGCACGCGATACTTTGGGTTTAACCAGAACAGTTTTACCGTGTTGGTCAACGCAGTGAACAGCGAACACATTTTTAGCAAGATCGATACCGACAGTCGTGATGGTCATAACGAATCCCTCCGGGGCTATGTTTACCCCATGATTGCACAAGAGTTAATCAGGCGCATATCCAGGGGAAGTCCCTTCCATTCGTTAAGGTTATTTTTTGGGCACTGTTGCAAAGTTAGCGATGAGGCAGCCTTTTGTCTTATTCAAAGGCCTTACATTTCAAAAACTCTGCTTACCAGGCGCATTTCGCCCAGGGGATCACCATAATAAAATGCTGAGGCCTGGCCTTTGCGTAGTGCA
>JARKOR010000152.1 GCA_029975625.1 Nanosynbacter sp.
ATAGACAATACATAGTATTACGCTATTTATGCTACAAATTTGAAGATAAATCTTAAATAGACTGATGTCAAATGCATAAGATCAGAGGAATTCGTATGAAAATGAGGTATCAGACAATAACCATGGTCCTTCTCCTGGCTCTGGTTCCGGGATTGGCCATGGCGGACAATGCAGTGATGGAAGCGCTGGGAGGCAAAGCCGCCCAGAAAGCAATGCAGGATCTGGGATTCGAGAAGGGAGATGCTAATGTCCTGGCTTTAACCGATGCCGGGCATGCCATCATCGACGGCCAGACATCTCAAGCCGCGATCAAGGGAATCACAAATGAGAGCGGAAACAGCATCGGCGACGGAAACCTTTTCAGGCCTCTGCGCGCTCACTGGAAGCCCCTCTGGTTCTACTTCTTCGATAAATCCACCGGCGAAGCAGTGTATCTGGAGGCAAACTCCGAGGCCCTGAGCAAGAGTCTCGATGAGTTTCTTGCCTTGCCGGACGATCAGATATTCAGCAAGATATCAAAAGCCAATGTGGACATAGAATATCTGCAGAACCATACCGATGAAGGCAATGTCACCTTCAACGATAAAGCCTTCAACGGCAATGAGTTCGGACTTGTGGCAATGTCCAATGTCTGGGCAAGGGGAGCATCCTATGACTTCCTCCAGGCCACTGCATTCCACGACCATCTATGCCCCGGAGTCACCAGCGGCCTTCATATCGCTGAGTTTGTCGAGGAGAAGCTGCCGATAACCAATAGCAGCGAGAGCTATAAGGTAATAGCCTGTCCCCAGTGGTGCAAAGACGACCTGTTCCAGATGCGCTGGGATGCCACTCCCGGAAAGAGCGGAATGTTTGTGATGGCCCTGACGGATGCCGAGAAGAAGGCGGTGCCCAACGTCGCCGGGATCTACATCCGCTGGAATGATACTGCCAAAGAGGGCGATGCACTGGTGCTGGCTTACAACTTCAGCGCTGTAGATCTGCCAAAGTGGAACGGGCCTTCCTGGGGATCGATGATATACTGGGACATCGCCCTCATGCCCTATGAAGATAATCCAGAGGTGTTCATAACCGTCCTCAAGGAGTTCAAGGTGGATGCTGCCACCCTCGCCCAGATGCAAAACGCCGGAATGCATCCGCTGAAGATAGCGGGCGTAATGTAATTTGCATAATGAAAGAAGGCTGCTGGATCAAGCAGTCGATTCTTTCACTCTAATGAGCAATGAGCAGCTTATCTATTAACTATTTTTTACATATGTCTCGATAACTATTTATCCAGCCTTCTCCTGCTTGATTGTTACTGCAATCAATAGATGTAACATAAAAGCTTACTGGAATCAAACGAATTAGGAGCCTTAGATAAGATGCCTGACAATAATAACAATGATTCGGTCTCCGGAGCCGCTGCCTGCAAAAGCAGTCACTGGCTGCATCGCTACAAGAGCTTTCTTGTCGATGCCGGCACACTCATCACCTTATCCTGCGGCATTCTCCTGATTCTGGCTGTCATCAGTGATCCGGGCGGCCTGTATCATGGTGAGGTGCATGAGGGAGGAAGCATCCTCTATCTGGCCGCGGCCCTTCTCGGCTCCTCTTATATTTGGTGGTCTGCTTTGCAGGGCATAAGGGAACGGGACTTCACAGCCGATATTCCCGTATCTATTGCCACAATGGCGGCGATCGCCATTGGCGAGTATGCAGCAGCTGCGGTGGTGGCCGTCCTTCTCCTCTTAGGAGGCCTCCTCGAGGAATTCGTCGCTGCTAGGGCCAATCAATCGCTTGAGTCCCTATCCCGTCTCCTGCCCGATAGCGTTACCGTGCGCAGAGAGGGCCGAGATCTGACAGTGTGCCTGGAGGAGGTTAGAGCAGGGGATATGCTTCTTGTCCGGTCCGGAGAGAGGATTGCTGTGGATGGCGAGGTTGTCTCTGGTTTTGCCTCTGTCAGCCAGGCAGCTATAACCGGGGAGAGCCTGGCGGTTGAGAAGAAGGCAGGGGATAAGGTCTTTGCCGGAACCCTTCTGGAGGTGGGTGCCATTGAGGTGCTCGTCACCGGCATAGGTAGCGAAACCACTCTTGGCCAGATCCGCACTCTGATCGAGGAGGCCCAAGCCCATAAGCCGCCCATAGAGAGGCTGCTAAACCGCTACGCGAAGATCTATATGCCCACAGCCCTCATCGCTGGAGCGCTTTTGTGGTGGTGGAGCGGGGATGTCATGAGGGCCATCACCATGCTCATCATCTTCTGCCCCTGCGTGATTGTGCTGGCCACGCCGACGGCTCTCGTTGCTGCCATTGGAAATGCCGCCCTGAGAGGAAGCCTCATCAAGAAAGGGGCAACCATCGAGGCTCTATCAAATGTGGATACAGTGATATTCGACAAAACCGGAACGCTGACGGCAGGAAAGCCGAAGCTTCTCCAGATCGAGGCTCTAGGAGATATTCCCCAGGATAAGCTGCTAAAGAAGGCTGCCAGGGGGGAGAAGTTCAGCGAGCACCCTCTGGGCAGAGCGATGGTCGATGAGGCAAAAAACAGGGATCTGGATCTTGTCGACCCCCAGTTCTTTAAACCTCTGCCGGGATTGGGAATAAGGGCTAGTGTTGACGGTGAGGAGATATTCCTGGGAAGGACAAGCAGCCTGGAACGAGAAGGGATTATTGTCAGCCAGGATATTAAAGAGAGGGCTGAATCTCTGGAGGCTACTGGCTGCAGCGTTATACTGATGGCTGCAGGCGGTCGGACGGAAGGGCTATTCGTATTCGAGGACGAACTGAGACCAGAGTCGCATAATGTCGTGCAGAAGCTGGACGAGTTGGGTCTGGATGTGGTGATCGTCACCGGCGACAATCGAGCGGCCACAGAGCGAGTGGCCAGCAGAATTGGAGTCAGGGAGCTATTTTTCGAGAAGATGCCCCAGGAGAAGGTGGAGATAGTAAAGGAGCTGCAATCCAGGGGACGCAAAGTGGCATTTGTTGGCGAGGGGGTGAACGATGGCCCGGCTCTGGCCCAGGCGGATGTGGGCATAGCCATGGGCATTGCGGGAACAGATGTGGCCATGGAGACAGCTGACATTGGCCTTCTCTCAGATGACCTCTCCAGGATGCCTCACCTGATCAAAGTCTCACGCAAAGCGATCAAGACCATAAAGCACAACCTGGCCTTCTCCCTTGGGGTGCTGGCGGTAGCAGTTGCACTGACTGTGCCGGGGATACTGACACCCGTCTCCGGAGCACTACTCCATGAGCTGTCATCCATCCCGGTGATATTGAATTCCATGAGGCTCATTGCATACGGGCCTAAGGTTTGAAGCTATAGACCACTGATACAAAAAAATGGATATTTCAGACACATGCTATAGTAGAATTGATGACAGATCAAATTTACCGTAAATCTTAAATATAAAGTATTACTACGTAATAATTATGAAGTCAATAGTCTGTTTACCATCTGTATCATGTCTATTTTATTTATGGCCGCGCCCGTATGTGCCGCGTCCGATAAGATAGACATCGTATCGACAACGAGCGTTCTATGGGACCCTATACAGTATATAGGCGGCAATAAGGTCAACGCGATAGATATCTCCCCATTTATGATGAATGGATCAGACATAGGAATGCATTCCTGCACTATCAAAGACATTGGTAAAATACGAACCTTATGGGATTATGTTCGAGGATGGTAAAACTCCATTATCATGGATTTATGAAAAAAGGAGGCATAAAAATGCAAGTAAAAAGCATGGAAGACTTCGATAAACTTGAAAAGCCACGAGTTCAAAGTATACCTGGTTTTTATGGTGAAGAACTCATTGAAGGTGTTGTTATAAAGGATATGAAACTGTTCAGTGACGAGAGAGGATTTTTGACAGAGCTCATTCGCTTAGATGACGAGGAGATGAAAGCATCCAATATCAAGCAGATAATTGCTTCATATTCTTATCCTGGCATGATCAAAGGATGGCACCTTCATTCAAAACAGGAAGATCATCTGATATGTGTTACCGGAATTGTAAAAGTTGTCTTATATGATTATAGGGAAGATTCACCTACCTACAAATTTCTTAATGAAATATTCATGGGTGAAAAATGTCCTCGTGCAGTTTACATCCCTCCAGGAGTCTTTCATGGCACAAAAAATATAGGAAATGAGATATCTGTGGTGATAGGTATGCCTTCATTGTTCTATGATCCTGAAAATGTAGATGAAAGACGAGTTAATCCTATTGACAATGATATAGTCCCTTATGATTGGGACTGTAAAATGGAGTAAAAAACTCACAATCATGAAGCTGAATGTTAGGAGGTATGTTAAATATGCCTAAGTTGATTGCTAAGAAAGAATGGCGTAACTATCGAAAGGAGGCTTTGCCTGTGAAATGCCTTCTTGCACTTGGATTTGCATCTGTTGGCTTTCTGCTCCTATTATTATGCAGCACGTCGATAGCAGCAGATGAAACGATAGATGTGCTCACCATTGCCGATACCACAGGTGACTGGGGATTTCCTTCGCCCTACGGTCACTACTCTCGCGGTCCCGGCTACATCAGAATGAGCCTCATCTTCGACACTTTGGTATGGAAGGACCAGAACGGCTACGTGCCTGCCCTAGCTGAGAGCTGGCAGATGGAAGGAAACGACGCCTATGTCTTCAGCTTGAGAAAAAACGTCACTTGGAATGATGGCGAGAAGTTCACCGCCAATGACGTGGTCTTTACTATTGACTACATCAAGCAGCACCCTTATCAGTGGGTCAACTCCGAGCCAGTTAAGAAGGCTGAAGCGCTGGACGACAATACCGTGAAGATCTACCTGAACCATTCTTATGCTCCTTTCCTGGATATGGTAGCCGGCACGCTCCCCATTCTTCCCGAGCATATCTACAAAAGTGTAAGCAATCCGGCCGAGTTCCAGGATGATAAGGCCCTCATCGGCACAGGCCCTTACAAGCTCGTGAATTACGACAAGACTCAAGGGACGTATCTTTACGAAGCCTATGACGGCTATTATCTGGGCGCTCCAAAAGTAAAGCAGCTCAAGTTCGTGAAGATAACCAATGAGATGGCCGCTGCCGCTCTGGAAAAAGGAGATGTTGATGCAGTCGACGTGCCTGCAGAGACAGTAGAGAAACTCAGGAAGGAGAACTTTGTGGTTCTGGATGGACCACGCGATGGAATCACCAAGATAATGATCAACCATAATAAGGAGCCCTTTTCGGACACCAAGCTCAGGCAGGCGCTATACTACGCCATCGATCGTCAGGCTCTAGTGGACGTTGCACTGCGTGGCTATGGCATCATCGCAAGCTCTGGACTTTTTGCCCCGGATAGTGAGTGGTACAATTCTGATGTGGAGCCGTACAAATATGACCCGACCAATACAGCGGAGCTGATGTCTGAGCTGGGCTACGCCAAAGACGGGCAGTATTTCTCCAAAGGTGGTGAGCCCCTGGTGATGGAGTTGCTGGTCACTGCAGCAACCGAGCGCGTGGGAGAGATGATACGGCAGCAACTGGAAAAGGCTGGTTTTAAGGTAAACTTGCGCAGTGTGGATGCAAAGACTCTGGACAGCCTCGTGGGAGAGTGGAACTTCGATCTGGCCCTGAACAGCCATGGTGGCATGGGCGGCGACCCTGAGATTCTGAACCGCATCATCGGCGAGGGCTATTTCTTCAACAGTGCTCGCTACACTGCTGATGAGAAGCTCAATGCTCTCCTGGACCAGGAGGTCTCAGAGACTGATGCTTCCAAGCGCAAGGAACTGGTAGATGAGGTCCAGGAGGTCTATGCCCAGGATCTGCCAGCGCTGCCTCTCTACTATTCGGACTCCTACTGGGCTCATAATGGCCTGGTGGATGCCTATTACACCAAGCAGGGAGTTGCCAATGGCATACCCATCGCCATCAATAAGCAATCTTTCGTTAGATGAGATTTTGAGCAAATATTTTTGATCATATATAGGCGAGCAGATTTTTCGCTTGCCTTTCTTTTAAATGGAGAAATGGAAATGAAGATAGTGATTTGCGGAAAAGGTGGAAGCGGAAAGAGCACCATATCTGCGCTTCTGGCCAGAGAAATTGCAGAGAAAGGGAATGAGGTTCTGGTTGTGGATACTGATGAGTCTAACTTCGGCCTCTACAAGCAACTGGGCTTCGAGCAGCCCAAGGATTTCATGGAATCCTTAGGCGGCAAGAAAGCTCTCTCCGAGAAGTTGATGAAATTCATCCGGTCGGAGCAAAGAGAACGGCTGCAGATCTTGGAGGAGTTTAAGGTAAAGGATATTCCCGAAGAGCTGGTAGTAGGCGAGGACAAAATCAAGCTCATAGCCATCGGCAAGATTCATAGTTTCGGTGAGGGCTGCGCCTGTCCTATGGGTGCTCTGGCTAGGGAATTTCTGGAGAAGTTAAAGACCAACGGAGAGCACGTAGTGGTGGACACGGATGCAGGCATCGAGCACTTCGGCAGGGGCGTTGAAGCCGGTTGCGACAAGATCGTGGTTGTGATAGACCCGTCATTTGAATCCGTCCAGCTGTCCGGCAAGATCGCCGAGATGAGCGAGAAGATAGGAAAGCCGGTGTTCTTTATTCTCAACCGGATGGATGAGAACTCAAAGGAGTTGTCGGATCTAGTGGACAAGAATAAGGTTATCGGCACCATGCCCTTTGACAAAGATGTCTTCAAGGCCTGTTTGAAGGGCGAGAAAGTTCCACCAGTCATGGAAATGGAGCAGATAGCAGAAAAGCTGCTGAAATCTTGAGTTTTGAGATAATTCCGAGGGAAATTGATGATCCTAAAACCGAATCAAAGGGAGGAGATCCTGCCTCTTCCAGTAGTACTCATCACCACCGTTTCCTCGCAGGGGATCAGGAATGCTGCTCCCTGGTCAAATTTTACGCCCATTCTGCGCCCCCTGGAGGAGGTCATCCTCGCGTCCTGGATCAAGCGCGAAACCCTGGAGAACATCCGCCGGACGGGAGAGTTTGTGGTGAATATCCCGCAGATGGGCATGGAGGATGCGATTATGATCTGCGCCAGAAGCTATCCTCCCGAGGTGGATGAGTTCTTAGAAGCGGGACTTGAGCCCCACCCGTCCACAAAAGTCAAGGCTCCTGGAATCGAGGGCTGCCTGGCCTGGGCTGAGTGCGTTTTAGAAGAGGAGCTGGTC
>JARKOR010000164.1 GCA_029975625.1 Nanosynbacter sp.
AATGTCGAGGAATCATTTGCCGAGGTTTTAGCGCGTCATACCCAGTCGTTTAGCCTTACGCGCATTGGCACGCGAGATTTGGGGAGCGTCTACGAGTTAGTGTATGCAATTGAATTACGGAAAGACCAAGATCGTAAACCAATGATTGATGAATTACGTCAACATAATAGTAACATGAATATCACCATTTCAAACCGCGAGACGGCAGGAATGTTTTAGCATAGGAAAGGGGCTCATATAAAGGAAAATCATCGGTATAAGAAATATGGCATGACAATAAGTATTGCCCTACTCGTTATTGTAATAGGGGCAGTCGGGTTCATCTACATACATAGAAGCGAGCAGTCCTCGGGGGACAGTAATACGGCGGATGTCGCCGCGGCTGCCGCGTTAGCGAATTTGGATGATGATGTCGACTGGTCAACCTTGCCAACCCAAACCATTGAGTTAACGAACGATGGATTGTCCGTCACTGAGCCTGGCACGTATATACTCAGCGGTAATACTATGGGGAATATTACCGTGGATACGGACGGATATGTCCGGTTGGCCCTTGATGGCGTGTCAATTAATTCAAGCACTGGTTCGGCATTGCAGATAGATAATGCGAAGAAAACCGTCATTCAGCTCGTGAATGACTCGGAAAATAGTATACGCGACGGGGCTACGAGGGCTGACGAATCAATTGACGGAGCCATTTATTCATCGGACGACCTGGTTTTTGAAGGCGAGGGGAAACTAACAGTAGAGGCTCAGTTCGCAGACGGTATTGTGTCGAAGGACAGCCTGTGGATTAAATCGTCGGACATTACGGTTACTAGCGTGGATGACGGTATCCGCGGCAAGGACATGCTGTCCATCTCTGGAGGAACTATTAGCGTTAACGCACAGGGTGATGGACTGAAGTCAACAAACGAGACAGATGCGGGGGAGGGAAATCTTGTTATCTCGGGCGGTTCGGTGACGATTCAATCGGGCGACGATGGTATTAAGTCCGAGCAAAAGGTGTGGATTACTGGCGGGACGATAAATGTCGCCAAGAGTGTAGAAGGTATTGAAGCGCCAGTTATTATAATAGACGGTGGTGATATTACCGTGTATGCGTCTGATGATGGACTGAATGCGTCGGCTTCGGCTATTACGACTACGGGGTTGAGTATCACTATCAACAGTGGAACTTTGGCTGTGACGGTTGGTTCGGGCGATACTGACGCAATCGATTCCAACGGCGATATTATTGTGAATGGTGGAACAATAACCATTACAGCGCCAACTTCCTCGTTTGATTTTGACGGCACAGGGAGTATCAACGGCGGAACGGTGACTGTTAATGGTCAGACAATCACCACCATGCCGACACAAATGATGGGCGGCGGCGCGATGGGCGGGCGGCGGTAAGATCTAGAAAATAACTAGCATTGCATTGGTGCTTTGCAGAAATGCACGTCGTTTGCGACTTTGTCGAGGTCGGCGTGTAATTTTTCTATATTGCCATCGTTAATCACGAAATAGTCGGCAATCGCAATAGGGCCACCTTTGTCCATGTTCTCAATTTCCGCCCAGTCGCGTTCGTCGACTTCGTGAGGTAACATGGGTCGCTCAGTGCGTTTCTCCATGCGTTGGTAGCGGAGGTGCTTTGGGGCGACGATGGCGATAACCGTGACTTGCCCCGGAAATGCGTGACGAAGCAGTTTGTATTCACTCCACGTATACAGACCGTCGACGACGATCTTTTTCTGCCCAGCATCAATAAGCCGGCGAATATCTTCAATAACGCGGCGGAGAATAAAATCTTGCCCTTCCTTCGCGCGCATCTCTTCGCGAAATTGTTTTTGACTCTCCCAGGTGATTTCAATTCCAGCATCGCGCATCATGCCATACATAATGCCCCCGCCGTATATTTTGGGGATACCCTGCTCGGCGAAATACTCAACCGCGGTACTTTTTCCGCTTCCGGCCAGACCAACCGGAGCGATAATCTGTATATTTTTATTTGTCATACATTTAGCATAGCAAATGCTTGACACGCAATCAAACTTGGCATATATTTTAAGGTAAGCGTAAATGTAATACAAACAAAAGGAACTGTTAGTATGAACTCGCCAGACTTGAACAACTTTAGAAACGAATCTAAACCCTCGGAGGAGCCATATCGTTTGTCTGAGGAAAAGTGGCGAGCACTGATGGACTGGAGAGATGAGAATACTAACGAGCGCGACGATTGGTTCGATCTTTTGGGGTCTGGTGTCATTGACCAATTTGACGGGGTATGGGTCGTGGATAACGTTCGTGCGTTGGATAGACAACCGGGTGGCTGGCGAGTCGTGTATTGCAGGGATGATAGTAGCGAATTTGTGAGTATCCCCATAGACGGGGTAAATTGGTACCAATTT
>JARKOR010000170.1 GCA_029975625.1 Nanosynbacter sp.
AAAATAAGCGGCAGAGTCATAATCTGCGCCGACACTGTTTCGCCCAAAATCTGCCTCAATGTACCCGGCTCCTTTTCACCGAAGAAGTATCGCTGGAGAAGCGGAGCGAGAATAATTACCCCTGCAAATGATGCGAAACTCAACAACCACCCTAAATCATTCCAGCCATATTGCGGATTAATGAGTAACGTCACCGCCGCCGCAAACGGTAGCAAAACGAGCGGATGGATTGTACGCCCATAGTACCACGCCCCGAGGCTTAACCCCGCCACCAAACCGGCACGCGTCATGCTCGGACTCAGCCCCGTCACCGCCATAAACGCGAGAATCATCATGACACTCGATAACATTGAGAGATATTTTGATATGCGCACGAACAATCGCCGGCTAAGACGCACTAAAATGGTCAGATTGTACCCGCTCGCCACGATGACATGAGTGAGCCCTGCAATCTTCAGTGCCTCCGATAGCTCTGCCGGCAACGCCCGTCTCAGACCCAACAAAAATCCCAATCCCAAATCCGCTTCTGGCGCCGGAATATGAACTCGCACTCGCTCAGCAAACCAATCACGCGCCTCGACCGCCACATCGCCCGGAACAGGCCGCTCAATACGAACAATCTCTGCCCGGTATATCGTCCCGGCGAACGCGCCAAAGCCTTTGGTCATTTTTCCCATCACCGCTACACGATCACTCCTTTTTATCTCGTCATTCTTCGCGAGTACCACCCACACATTACCGGGCAATCGTTGTTCACGCACGACAATATCCGTCAAACGCAAAACAGTTTGGCCCTGCCCATCTACATCCGGATCTTCCATTACCCTACCCGATATTTCAACTTGGCTCTCGATGAGCTGTTCATAATAATCCAGTCCCACCTGTCCGACGCCGCCGCGCCACAACCCTATGAATACGCCGGCTATTAGCGTCAACCCAACCATCCATACACGCTGCTCTTTCAATAACGGCAACAAAAGTACGCATCCCAGTAGCAACCAGCCCATCCCGGAAAATGAGCCGTAGGACAAATACATAGAACCAGCCACCCCAATAATCACCCCAAGGCAACAGCTTGCAACCAGCCAAGAAATATGAACCCTACGAAACGGCCATTTCTGCATATGCTTATTTTACCCGTTACATAAGATTTCTTCCACCCTGTTTGCTATGTAATTATTTCAACCGAGAGATAAAATCCATCCTTCCAAAGAAAAATCCCCACGCGTGTAGAGTGAGGAATTTTCTTTGGAGGGTCCACCGGGGCTTGAACCCGGGACACCCTGCTTAAAAGGCAGGTGCTCTAACCAGCTGAGCTATGGACCCATAAATGATATGTAATGTGCAAGGTCGCATACGCATCAGTACTACTGTGTAAAATCGGCTAGAGCACCTAGTGCTTCATGATTCTACTCGGCGACAAGCGCCTCAGACAGCAGCTGAGCTATGGACCCATGGAGAATGGGGAATGTGCGAACTTGTTAATGATACCCACCAAACAATGGTGATCTGGTATCACCTCTCTCATACTAGCACAGATTATCGCTTATGTCAATGCTTCTTGGGCTCAGATTTACGGAGATTATGCAAAAGAAACAAATCAATAACACCAAACACCAGCCCTACCGTCACAACATATTGCCACGTGGCCGCTAGCCAATCGTACACTACGAGAGCCTGTCCTTCGAGCAACATAAATTTTCCAAGTGGATTGACCAGGAACGCCGCCGTAAGTACGCCAATCGCCATCGCCGATAGCAGCCGGTCCCACTTTCCGTGGTATTTCGGACCGCTCAATAGCAACAATACCACAGGGGCGATAAGTAACACGATATTCGCGATGACACCTGCTGGCACCATAACAGACTGTGTTTCGCTGAATTGTAAAAATCGTCCTGCAAGCGTATCCACCCACAATCCCGCCAACACCGAGCCCGCCGCCAAGGCAAGAGCCAATACACCAAACCTTCGCGCCGACAAAAATGCGCCGACAAACACCACAAAGACGATGCCGCCAAATAACACCACCACTTCCATACCTATAACCCTTCTTCCGCTACGTCAACCTTCATCACCGACCCCACGCGAATATTTGCCCGCTTCGCCTGACCGGCCGCAATCTCTAACACGTATTGAGCCGGCTCGGGCGGTGTATATTCTGTATAGGGCTCGCTATCAGGCTGAACGTCGTGCTCAATGTGGACTACTTGATTATCTTTGTCGAGCCAAATAATATCAATTGGAAACTTCATGCCCTTCATCCAGAACGACCAAAACCGCTCCGTATTAAATACAAATAACATCCCCTCGTCCTTCCCGAGTGAAGTTCGTCCCCCCAGTCCTTTTTGGCGCGCCTCCTCAGTATCCACGATATCTACGCGAAACACCGAACCGCTAATTGAGACTGTCGTCCGGGGCCGCATCTCCCATAGTACAATTTTTGTTACCATGAGACCAACCAGCGCAAGGACGCCAATGACTACTATCCATAAGATAGCTCGCTGCGTTCTGCTGGTTGATTCAACTGGCTCCATATGAGCCTATTGTAGCATTACGCGCCGATTTTGTCTTTCTTCGGTCGTCGCTTGGCGTTTTGTTCGATATATTCGATGATTGGCGTTGTTACATCGCGACCCGTCACCTTTTCAATACCAAAACCTGGGCTCGCATTTACCTCGAGCACAAGCGGACCACGTACTGAGCGCATCATATCTACACCTGCGATGTTCAATCCCATCGCCCGAGCCGCCTTCACCGCCATCTTACGCTCTTCCTCGGTAAGTTTGATAACCTTACCCTCGCCACCCTTGTGCAGATTTGAACGGAAATCGTCATCCAAACTTTGCCGTTTCATGCTCGCGACAACACGTCCTCCAACCACGAACGCACGAATATCGACACCCGCCGACTCCTTGATGAACTCCTGAAGCAAAATGTTCGTGCCGTCCTCGTTATGCAGATAGAGCGCCTGGAGCGCCGACTTGGCCATCCGTTTCGTTTCCGCTAGCACCACACCATTGCCATGGGTACCACGCGCCAATTTAATAACTACCGGAACTCCCCCCACCATTTCTATCAGATCGTCAATATCTGCCGTATTGCGGCTAAACACCGTCTTTGGAATTGCCACTCCCGCCTTAGACAAAAGTTGTAGCGAACGTAGTTTATCACGCGTCCGATTGATGGCAATCGAGCTTGACACCGTATATACGCCCTGGGTCTCCAATTGGCGAACAATGGCCGTACCATATCCAGTCATATTGCTGGCAATACGAGGAATAATCGCATCAAAACCACTCAGTTCTTTTCCTCGATAGCTCACAGTCGGATTGCTCTGTTCAATAGAGGCATAGGCATTCTTGTACTTGACAACCCTCACTTCATGCCCTCGAGCCTTCGCGACCTCGACAAGGCGTCTAGTGGAGTAGTTGGCGTTGCCATTGGAGAGAATTGCGATTTTCATGAGACTGCCTCTTTCTTGTTTACATAATCTTTATGAAATTGATACGGGTCTTTTTGTAATTCTTGCCTTAACCGCTTCGTCTGCGCTCCGGCTGACATCCGCTCTGACCCTCGTGAGACATCTACTAAAAATTTTCCGCTAATCGTACGGCGCCCTATTAATATTTTATACCTATTATGTGATCGATCCGATAGATTGAACAGACCCCTTACCTTTTTCCCAGCAATCGTCACAGTAAAGTGTGTCCGATACCTAATTTCAGTTTGTCCATTTGAGCTCTTGACTTTCGCCACTGAAAAATCCGCTCGCTTAAAAATTTTACCATTGTAGTACGACGACCCCTCGCCAAATAACGAAAACCGTAAATGGCCGTCGCGCCCAACATGTATATTACTCGCCCAAATAGCGGAACTATCAGCCCCAGTATCTATTTTTGCCGGAACATCAACGGCTCGTTCGCCAATCGAAACATTCTCGATAATTCCAATAATTTGCCTATCCATATCTGTTCTCATCGTCTGGACACTTCCTTGTTTACGCCCACTTTTTTCAGTAACGTCTGCACCATTCTCTCCGCACCAGAGTCTAATGCCCCATTACTGTCTACTATACTATAATTTATGAATCCTGACAATATCCTACCACCTGGCTTTACTTGCTTATTAGGCAGCGCATAACTCTGCAACAGTACCTGAGGAAACGCCAGTTCTCCCTTATCGAACACCACCTGATCACTCTTGTACTCCAAATGTGACGAATACGTGCCGGAACGTATGCCATCCGACAATGTTACATTTTCATGTCGTAGAGAATGTGGAACTATTAACGCACAATCGCCATATGTATTATCATACGACATGTCACTTATCTGATACTCCGCACCAACAAGTTCTAGTATATGTAATAAGTAGAAAGGGATGTGTTTTTGAGCATCATAGTTCATCGTTAGCAAGGGTGTCGCTCCAGTAATGCGCGGATTAACCTCGATTGTATACACCGCCCCGTCCGCTACGAGCGAGTCAACGCCAAAAATTCCCCGATAACCCTCTTTGCGTAGCTCCTCGCCAACTACCATCGCATTCTGTTTTTGTTGATTATATGCCCACAGGGCGCTATCGCTCATCGATATTTGCGTGCCGCAAAAGAGCTCCGCCCCGGGTATGTCTAAGTTTGCTAATAAAGAATTGGCAATAATCTGTTGTTGCATAGGTCCAACAAACACCCCGTAACGCGTGACGACTCCTTGAACCGAACGCTCCATCGCACCCGAAATATACGTCGAAACAACGACTTTCTCACTCGCACTCTGATTATTTTCTAGGGTTTCAAGAGCACGTCGTAACGTCGCGATATCGCTCACGATAAATGTACCCTTGCCTCCGCTGAGTGTTGCGTCCTGAATAATCACGGTCTTACGTTTGCCCAGTAATCGTCTGAGCGTACGGCTGTCTGCCGACAGATCCTTCCGACTATAGACGCCATATTCAGGGATATTGATATGCTTATTGGCGAATCGTTGCCGAAACCATACTTTATTTTCAAATAGTCGAGACAGACCGGTCTTGGTTTCGTCAGACAAAAAGGTAATAGCGTGCGCTGATAGCTCTTTGGGGGTTCGCACGGGCTTGTATGTTAGCATCGCGTAACCTGAAAAAAAATTTTCCAGCATTTGTAGGAAGAGGGGATTTTCAAGTAGGGTAGGTGTATTATTCTTCCCCTGATGGCTCTGCTCGCCCGCATAATCATGTAATGAATATACCTCGAGGCCATCTATGGTAGTAATATCCCAATCAAATAATGACGCAATTTTATAGTCACGAAACCACATCTGAGGACCTAATCGTGCCCATGGATAGATACCAATCCCAGCTATTTTTAAGCGATCGTCGTAGAGAACTTTCATAGTACTTATTTTATGCCGTACGCGACTCCAAAACAACTCGCTGATGGTCTTTTGATGTACTGATTTTACCGGCCAACAACAAGCTAAGTTGCAAATCGTCACCGCGGATCTGCTCCAAGTACTCCCATACTTTCACTGAGCCATTATAATAACTCAAATCTTTAAACAGGGGTAGTTCATCCGTACCACGGAATATCCGAGTCGTTGCAAGGAGCGGACCATCAGCAGCAATCTTGCGGGCTTTAGTAATTTGTTCTTCCGTTGGCACCTGACCTGATTCGAGGTCTTCAAGTAGTTTCATACGCCACTTTACCTCAAATGCATCGCGAAAACTTTTTCCGTCAAAATATGCTAATCCAGCTGTGATATAATGATCAACCCCAGCCTCTTTAAACGTACCCTCAAGTGCCTGTTCGGCAACCTTACCAAGCCCCTCTTGCGTATCACCATACCCTGAAAGTCCGAAATTGAGGGGTATAATATCCGTAGATTCTCCCGTGATGGCTGTCAGCATATGGATACCAAGCTCGTGAACAACAAGACGACGCACTTCTGCGACTGACATGTCAGGTCGATTAATAGGGATAATAACTCTTTTTGACTTTGCACCGACACTAATCGCCTTGGCATCTTTCAGGACAACTTCCCACCCTTCAGCTGCTTCACCAAATTCCTCGCGAATAATTGTCTCAAATATATCCCTCAGCTCAACCGAGCTAATCGGCTCATCTGTCTCTGGAACATGGCGAAGCAGGTCGCCGTGAAGGCTTTCAATAACAGTATGCATCCAGGCGACCGTCTCGGCTGAGGGCTTAAATCGTTCGCCAGCGATCTCCGGATCAAGCACTTCTGCTGGCACAAGCGACTGGAGTTCAGCGAAAATAACTTCAGCTTCTGGGCTACGGTCTTTTTGGGAGACGTTTGTAATTTTCTCGCCTAATAGCGAAAGATAAGTTTGCTTGTCTGGCTCACCATATAACTCGATATTGCGACGCATAAATTGTTCACGGGCAATGGACTTTTCCTCATCAGTCTCGGCTATCTTATATGCTTTCATGGCTATGGCCAATTCCGCCTGGAGGACATTTTGTGCAACGAACGCCTCGTACACGCCACGACGAGGTTCGTCGAGCAGTGTTATCTGGTCCATCAAACGGTGCGCCTCAGCTCTAATCGATTCGATTTGCTCAGGAGTAATGGCATCTAGTTTAGGGTATGTTAGGTCTAAATTCTCAATCTCGTCATTAAGAAAAGCACCAAGTTGAGTAGTTTTATCCGACCTATCTGGAGCGGTCACGGCCACAATACTTGGTATTGTTTTTGTGAACGCTTCAAAATCAGTATCAAACTGTTCGGGGTTAAAGATGGGTGTTTCTTGTGTTTCTATTGTTGCTACTGCCATAATATCATTATAGCACACTTCTTACAAAAATGCAAGCATAATTGTAGGTAATAAATCCGCCTTAGCTAAACAGACCCCTTTTGCCACCAGTTCGAAATTCTTCTAGCAATTCTTTCTGCTTTTTCGTCAGCTTTGTCGGGGTGTCCACGACAATTCCGACGATGTGCGGACCGCGGGATTCGCTGCGCAAACTAGGCACGCCGTGGCCGGACAGCTTGAAGTCTGTGCCGTTTTGTGTGCCTGCAGGAATCTTCATGCGCACTTTTCCGTCCACCGTATCAACGTCGATTTCCGTACCAAGCGCAGCATCAACCATCGAGATATGCTCAAATGACAAGATA
>JARKOR010000190.1 GCA_029975625.1 Nanosynbacter sp.
CATTATCCTTGCTCAAAGCGCATAGCAAAGCAGCTTAAGGTGGTTTCCTCTTTTTTCAGTCATCCTACGAACTCTACCCATCTCCGGCTCAACAACACCCCTTGCCGTATTTTTTTGCCAGGAATACGGCCTCCTCGGCACGCCCCTGCCTCTGCAGGAGCGGTATGATGCGTCCAGCCGCCTCCTTGGCGAATTGCGGGTCGGCAAGGAGCCTCGAATAGCTTTCGATTGCATTCGACTCATCATCGAGCAGGCAGTACAGGTCGCCCTGCATCAGCCTGGCCTGTCCCGGAGCCACGTTGGTCGCTATCATCCTCTCCAGGACCTGCAGCGCCTCGGGCACCCTGCCGGTTTCGGTATAGAGCTGGACCAGGCCGATATTGCAGAGCGGATTGCCGGGATCCAGGCCAAGGGCCTTACCGAGAAGTTGTCCGCACCTGTCGGCATCGCCCTGTTGATAATACAGAATCGCCATCTCGTAATTCAGGATGTCATTGCCCCCATCCGCGGACAGCTCCTCGAACACCCTCAGGGCTCCGGCTCCATCCCCTGCCAGATTCAGGAGGCAGGCCCGTGCGAACTCCGCCCCCATGCCGGCGTAACGCTCGGGGAGGTCTCCGGGAAGCGTCTGGAAATAGAGGGCCAACCGGTCTTCCCCGCTTATGCTTTTATCCATGTCATGATGTTCATCGGTTGCCGTCTCGGCCGCACTCCCCCGGCAACCGCCGCAGTCATGGACCGGTTCAGCGTGTACCGTCCCCGGGGCCCCGGCAGCGGGGGCGGCCAGCAGCCTCTCCGCGGTTTCCCTCAGGTCCGCGTCATCCGCCAGTTCCATAATGATTCCCAGGTGCTCCTCTGCCTTTTTCCTGTCGCCGCCGGCAAGGGCTTGTTCCGCCTCGAGAAGGTTCAGGCGGCCCAGCATGTTGCCTGTCAGGGCGATTTTCTGTCTGACATCCTCCACCAGGGAAGGGTCCGCCTCACCGCCGGCCCCGAGCCTTTCAAGGGCCTCGCCATAGGCATACCTCGCGTCGGCGTACCGCTCCGCAGCCAGGCACCTGTCCCCTTTTTCCAGGTAGTGGCGGTAATCCTTGCTGAAATTGAACAGTTTTTTCAGAAACATGTATACCCCTCAAAGGAAAAGATCAAAAGTCGATGCCGACGCGGCGTCCATGGCCGCGCAAATCCTTTCCAGGCTTCCTGCCGGGTAGGTCACCGGAAGCTTGGCGGTGAAGTATTCGTTCTGCACGTCTATGACCAGCAATGCCCTTTTCATTGGGTGTCCTCGTTTCCAGAAATTCCCGTTCGTATTCACAAATTTCAGCGGGCGTCGAGCGGCGTCAGGCGGGACGCCCTTGATATATTGGACATTCGTTTATTTCGGTGGGTTTTTCGTGACACTGGAATTTGGGAAGGAGTGATACTCTAACCGGCACGTAATTTTCTTTTGTGTGCGGTTGTCTGTGATGTTTGATTCTTCACTTTTCTGGATGTTTGGTCGCTGACTAATCTCAATTCCAGCCGACATCCAAGAGCACGAGCGTATTTTTCAAGCGTCGCTATTGATGGGGAATGTTTCCCTCGCCCAGATTCAAGGCGGGCGACAGCAGATTGAGTTGTGCCGATACGTTCAGCAATTTCAGCTTGTGTAACACCTGCGGCGGCACGGGCCTTGAGAAATTCGTCAAGAAATCGGAACTCTTCGTCCAGCCGATCATATTCAGTCTTCACGTCTGCGCGCTCTAGGGCGCGAGCTTTAAGTTCTTTGTGAGTGAGCATTTTTGTACTCCTTCATTCTCCGTTGTGCTGTTTCAAGTTCTCTTGGCGGGGTTTTGTCTGTCTTTTTTGCGAATTGGTGCAGCATTACAATCTTTCGGCCAACCATTGTACAGTAGAAAATTCGTGCGATTCCTTCCGCGGATTTTAGTCTTAGTTCAAAAAGACCATTGCCCATCGCTCTTGTGTGCGGCATACCTAAATCTGGACCGTATAGCTCCATTCTGTCAGTGTACCGAAGATAGCGGCCAAGGAGCCCAGCGGGCATCGCAAGGATTTCGTCTTGGACCGAATCGCTGTAGTAGGTGATTGTCCAATTCATGAATGCAATATAGCATATTTGCTATTTTGAGGTCTATGAAAAATTCATATCTATTTTATGCCAACTCGTTTTACGGAATCCTCGTATTGCTGACGAACCTTCACAGATTTCAGCGGGCGGCAGGCTTGCACTTTCCCGGAATGATGATAGATCAGCGAAGATAAACCGTCACTTCCTTTACATCCTTTCGTGGCGGTGGATTAAAAGCAGTTGCGGGCTTTCCGAGACATATGAGGGCAAGAGGTTCTTTCTCCGCGTCTATCGAGAAAATTTTCCTCATTGTTGCTTTGTCGAAGAGTGTAAACCACAGTGTTCCCAATCCAAGGGCGTACGCGGCAAGCAGCATGTTCTGGGTCGCCGCCGCGCAAGCGTGCTGATAGGCAAGCCCCCCTCCTTCCAGAAACATATCCGCGCCTGTTTTTTTGGGGTCTCCTATGACAACGATAATGACCGGGGCCTCTTCCAGGAAACCCACCTGATAGCGGTCCACCCATTTCCAACCGCTTTTTTCATACAATACCTTTTTACATTTTTCAGATTCAGAAAAGATATTCTTTTTAATATCGTTGTTCGTAACGACAATGAACTCCCATGGCTGGTTGTTTGCAGCCGACGGCGCCCATACAGCCGCATTCAGTATCTTTTCAATCGCATCTTCGCTTACCGGATCGGACAGAAACTTTCTGCAGCTCCTTCTTTCCTTGATAGTGGTAAAAATGTCCATACTTTTTCTCCTTTCAAAACAGGCAAGATATCACGCGGCTCGGTCTTGTCCTATATCAAGGGTTGACCCCTTAAGACTTCTCTAGCAGGCGACAATCTTCCCGCTTACGTCGAACTCCCAAACCTTAATTTCGAGCCACGGTTGCTTGCCGACAAAAAGGTCAATCGCCCGCGAGGACTTTCTTTCCCAACCGGACTGTCCTCTTGGTACATAGCACTGTTTCACTGCTTCTCCAACATCCGCATGTACTGAGCAGAGAGAAGATACGCCATTACCAGCTAATAGCTTCATCGCAGCAAAAACCCGGAATCCAGCTGCCGTATGGGCTTGGTCGATTACGAGGGTCGTCTTGCGAGTTACAAGCCCCGCCCGAATCCGTTCGTTGAAGATCTCGCCGCAAATGAGACTCTCGACTCGCGGTGCAACTCGCAAGAGACGTTCCTCGTGGCAGACAGCATCAGAAACCAAGTGCTGGTCTGTACTGGTAATGGTTCTCTGCCGCCACCTAGCAACTCGACCGTCCCGAGAGGCAAAGACTGCCAATGCGGGTAGTCGCCCGCGTTTGATGAACTCGGTATCTGGATGGGTATCCTTCACGCCCACATCTATCCCTACAAGCAAATCAATGCCAGCATTTATTGCCAAGTCTTTCACTTGCTTTTCGAGTTTATGAAGATCAGTACCACTTGGAGCGAAAAGGTAGCCGCCAGGAAGGCTAAAAAGTTTGACCCCGCTCTTGGAAAGTTTAAACGCAGCGTCCGACAGTAATGTCATACGGCGAGCCGTACCCTTCGGATCAGCGTAGCCATCGAGTGTCACGGTACATGTGGCAACAATAAAGTTGGTCATGACCCCTCCGCATCTGTTCGAAAGCGACCCAACGTCTGAGAGCTGACCGGGCTGGTTTTCGGACCGGTCGTGCCGATGGTTATCATCGAGCTTCTTAGATATTTTAGAGGAATCTTATTTCATTCGTTGCTTTATTTGTTCCAGAGCCAGAAGCTGTGCAATTTCCTGCGCCAAGTGAACGCTGAAATAGCAAGAGGGTGTATTGAAGTTCGGTAAACACACATTTGCTTTGGCGTTTCCGTATTTATGATTTGTCACCTCACATTCGACCCACGTCCAGTCATGCTTGTTTCTTATATTATCATTAAGGAATGAGACAGTAAAACCGTTAGAACCTGTCTCTTTTGATAATTCGGCGACCTTCTGAAATATTGGGTTGTGAACGAAGTCACTTTCTACCTCGACACCTAATGCCCAATCTTCGATAAGGCTAGTTTTCTTAATCTCATCAAGGTTACAAAATTCATCTTGTGTGTAACCATATTCGGACGGATCAAAACCGGAATCTATAGTCTTAATGCGGGCTTGAGTAGATAGAACTTCACCAATCAAGGCATCGGCAATTGTCAGATACACGGAGCTCGATAAGCCCCTAAAGTGCTCTGATCCTAAAATGAAAAATGGGAATAGTGAGCCGTGGGCGACCTTTAATTTTAGTTCAAGCAAATGCTTACGCCATTTTCTCTTGCCTCGTTCTTCGGAAACAACATAACTTGTACCTACGTTGAAGCCCTGCTGAAGACCATCAAATTCTATGCAGGCAATCGGTTTATCTTTCTTATCGCAAATTACATAGTCGATACTTGTTTTTTTGAGTTGGTCATATTCTTCATCAGTTAGTTGGAATATTTCTAAATTATTGCCGAGCAGCTCTTCTTTTGCAGTGAAGACGTTGAGAAATGGCATATTGTGGTAGATGATACATTTGTCACCCCAGGTTTTCTGTAGTTTCAAGTAATATCTCTTTTCCTCTTTACTGCCGAAGACAGTCGCACGAACACCCATTTCTCAGTTCCTCTATCCTTGATAACGTGGTGAGCCTTCACCTGCCGGGTTTTAGGGCAGGTGCAAGGCGTTGGTTGGACCTCGCATCTTTCATGATTTTTGACCTTCCTTAGTCCGATCCTCTTCGTCGCCCACGTGAACAACGTTTAGGTTAGCTAGACCAAAAAGCCAGTATAGTGGCACTGGAGAGAGCAAACCGCATTTTGAACAAACTGCATGTTCCTGCAAGAACAGCCCAATAGCGTTTTTCTTTGTTATACGTATCTTGGCTTTGCAGTGGACACAATTAAGAAGCTCCTTTAGGGTGCTGTTCAGCATCTTGGCAACTTTCTGCGACCTCCCATCCATAAAAAGGGCTTCGTAGCACCCCATTGTAGTGATAACAAGGTGGCTATAAGTCAGCTTATTTGCCTCGTGAATTCTGTTAAAAGCCTCAAGGCCAATTTGTATTGCCAGGATAAGAAGATATGGCAAATTTGAATATAGGCGGTCAAAGTGATAGTCGTTGTAGGGATGTTCAAATATGAAGTTTAAAGAATAGTCCTCTGTTTTCAGCAGATCACCCATAGATGTCACGAGGTGTGTAGCTTTTTGAAATACGGGTTCAAAACTGTTGGCATGGTTTTTGGAATAGACTCTATTCCATACGAGGTCAGCGCTGAATAGTGATGGTGTAGCAAGCTTCTGTATTGCGTCGGAAAATATTTGAATTTTCCTATCCTTGCTGACGTGATTCAATGTCTCATGATTATTTGACTCGAATCGTGTAATAAAATCACTGCTGTCAGCGAGCAGCCAACAGAGAAAGAAGAGGTGCTCTTTCAGTGGCTTTCTGAGCAGGCTAAATCCTACAGAAAACTTTCGTTTCTCAAACGCAGTGAGTGCCTCGTAGAGGAAATTTAGCATGTCCGACATAATGCCGAGGCTGACATGACTGAGGATGTGGTGTTCGTATGGCTTTACTAAAGCGTGCTGCTTCAGAAAGTCCAAGATGTTTACGTCCTCAAACTTTTCTTCATGGCCTTTAACTGCATCTCTAAACGCTTCCAATACTGAATTATGGGCTCCACTTTGCTCATATTGGACTAGCATATGCAAAAGTTGATCATGCAAGAAGAAGCAGAACTCATGCGTCTTCCAATGCCTTTGTGGAATGTTCGCTAAACGATCAAATTCGATATAACCGATTGTGCTCATGACTCAGGAATCCCTACTCATTTAATAGGCCAACGGTCTTGTTGGGACACGGATTTCAAAGTCCATTTTCAAGGGCTGTCTCCCCATTTTTCGCCCTGTTTTCTTGTCCCTTAAGCATGTCGTTTAAATAATATTTTCTTATATTGGTCCTACTCACTACGGCATAATTTATAATAAGAGCTACAATTAACATCACTACCTTTGGTAATTCTGAAATAGTATATAACAAAAATCCTCTGGATATATTGTTTACGATGTCCATGTAAATTTTTTGACGATTAATGTCTGATTCTTTACTCTGATTTGACATATTACTGTAGTATTGCTCAAGGCTCTCTCTTTCGTCCTTGGGCATTACAGAGCCTCCAATTCCAAAGTTGACATCTATTATCCCCAATAAACCTATGTACAGTCCTTCAATAATCGGTATAAATAAAGAAATAACTATAGCTGATAAAAACGAGATAATAAAAGGCCATCTTGTGTCAAATCCTTCTATGACAAAGCTGTAATCTTTTAAAAAGATATAAATTTTAGTTATAACTATTTTTGTATTTTCAAATTTCAACAAAATATTTGAAATTGTAATAATTACGAATAGTCGAACTATTGCATAAGGCATCAATAAATAATTTTCTTTTTTGCTAAAAATTTCAAACAGTTCTTTCATTCGATTATAATCCTCCTTATTGTCCAACGGGGCCGCGAGCTGAGCGGCCGAAGTGAGGCGCGCTTGGTGCGCCGAAACTGAGGTCCGCTCCAGTTCGCTGTTCTGCGGCGCGGGTCAGCGCGACGCAGGACGGCGAGCCCCAGCTCGCGGCCCCGTTCTGCGGG
>JARKOR010000199.1 GCA_029975625.1 Nanosynbacter sp.
GCCCTCGCCATCCATTCCCGACACAGGTCCTCTAGCTGGTAAGTTAAGATACGTTGGCCATAGAGTTTTCGCATGTGACGTTTTGCCACACTCCAGATACGCTCTGCGCCATTGGTATTGGCATAGTCACCTTTAGAGTGGTTATGGCTTTCATGCTCGTAGCCCAGAAGCGGTAACTCGTCATATGCCCACCATTTGTCGGTCACCACCAAACTGCCGGGTCTGACTGTGTCTTGGATGAACTGCTCAAGCACGTCGCGGTCTCTCCCGGTATGGTGGTCACCTGTGATACGGAGCGCTTTGCGCCCTGTATCGGGTTCAACTACACCAGTCACGATGTACTTGGCTTGTTTACTCTTTTGCTTCGAGAAGTAGCTCTCATCGGCTTGCACGAGCCCTTCTAGAAGTGGCGTGGTGTCTGGTAGGTGCGCACGAAAGCGATTAAACCAGCGAGCGACTGTTGGATAGCTCACTGCCGCTACGAGCATAGTTGCCTCAAGACTCTTCCTGGTTTGCCAACACCATAGCAGTATGAACAATTGGCGGGGATGTATCTTCATACCGTACAGCCAGCTACCCTTGTAGCTAGTGGCCCGGTACTTCTTACGACAGGTGCGACACCACAGGTAGCGATGAATATATGTTTCTTGCAGTGCCCGACGGCACTGCGGACAACACACCTCCTCGCCGAACACTAATTTGTTAATGAGCAGCCAGTACTTTTTGTTACTGGCAAAATTTGGTATGGTAGACATACGGAACATCTCCTTATTACTTAGTTGTTTTACATCTCTAAGTATACGGGGTGTTCCGTTTTAGTTTATAGTACCGCTGGAGGAGCTAGTAAAACAGCATCTACCAGCAGCTGAAGCTTCTCGGCAAGAGTCAACCACCAGTTCGACGAGTCGAAGGCTCGGAGCAGTGGGGCTTAAACTAGCCGCCACAATGCCGCAAGAATCGAGTCGGGATGATCTATCATCGTTAGCTCGCCTGTTGCGGTTGGTTGTGAAGCATTCGGGAGAAATCGAGCCTGATGAGCTGAAACGGCAGCTTCGTGATGTTCCGCGAGAAGAGATCGAGCGGTTTGCTCTACTGCTTCTTGAACTCGTCTAAGTCATCGGTGCTCGGTAGCCTAGAGCCGAGCAAAAAATCTAGGTAAAATCTCGGAAACTCCGAGTCCCCGCACTACTACTTGGTGCGGGGTTTTTCACATCCTAGCAAAGAACAGGTCTAGTCCCATAGAATATTTCATTTTTTCTCATATATTGCCTTTAAAACTGTTGTAATCTTTGCATATTTCGTGTATACTTTATAGTAAGAAGTAGTGAAGTTCTGACGAAGAGCTATTTTGCTGGAGAAAACCTAGGCAAAAGCGAAGTAGTGTCATGGACTTAGGGATCTTC
>JARKOR010000205.1 GCA_029975625.1 Nanosynbacter sp.
GTCACAAGTAGACACCATGGGCAGAGCGCTCCGATAATAAAGTAACTCGTGTAAAGAAGGTAAAACGCGAAGATGAACCCAAGGCTGTAGCCAATTTGCGCCGCAAACATAAACCGCCTGGGGAATTTAACGCCCGCCAACCCAGCAATCGCCACTGTTATTACCACCGGCTCAGCAATGAGTCCTAAGAACGAGTTTGGGAACCCAAATAAATGTGCCGATGGATGCAAATTAACCGTTGCGCAGTTGAGAACCGAATTGACGGAACACGACAATACCGCATTCGGGTTTGCCGCAAGTTCAACCGCTTCGACACTCAATACGAACGACGCGATTAAACTCAACGCCGACCCAACAAGCATGCTCGCGAAAATCCAGCGATTGTCTCGGATTTTTTTCTCGTTGTGCGTAAAATATTCTTTAATCTTCTTAAACATAAAAACTCACCTCGCTAATCGTTGGTAAAGGTCGTCCTCGCCACATGTTCTGCAACTGCCCATTATCGCTCAGCGCCAGCATGGTTGGATATTCCACGATGTCATACGTGCGGCAAAAATCTGTTCCATCGGGCGTATCCGGATCAATTTCTTCGATTGTATGCCCAGTCTGACGCGAGAAATCCCGCAGATAATCAAGCACTTCACGCGCGTGATCGCTCTCGTATTTATATACAACAACTACTCTCAACTAGGCTTCCTTTCGTGCTTTATCTTTTTGTCGTCTCTGAGTCAAAATCTCCTCAAACTCATCAAGCGAAGTAAAGTCAAAGTACACGCTCGCGAAACGCACATATGCCACTTCATTTTGGTCCGCTAACGCATCTAGCACTTGATCGCCAATTTGTTTCGATGTCACATCCGACTCGCCTAGCGCATACAATGCTTCTTCCACCGCATCGACGATCTTGTCGACATCTTCCTCAGACTTAAAGAACGTACCTACCGACTGATGAACAGAAGACGCTAGCTTTTCACGGCTAAACAGTTCGCGCGTGCCTTTTTTCTTAATCACCGCCAAATTTGGCTTCTCGACTCGCTCATAAGTCGTGAATCGCCGCCCCTCCGGAGTCTCTCGACGGCGGCGGATGGCCATGCCGTCACTAACCTCGCGTGATTCGATCACCCGGCTATCACCAATATTCATCTGTGTCATTCTATTGCTCCTCTTTGTTCTTCTTTCGTCGCCTGAGAAAGGCCGGCATGTCGTCTTCTTCCTTCTCCTGCTCAGTCTGCGAGTCCTCCCAAATGTTCGTCGTTTCCTCGGAAGCAAAGTCGGTTGCCGGACTGTCTTCGTGAAGCTCCATGTCGATATCGCGCACCATTTCCTCGTCCACTTCTGTTTGTCGAGGCTCCGCAACGGCAGGCGTAAGCTCTACATCGTGATCATGAAAGGCTGCGCTATCAAACCCTGTTGCGATGACGGTAATAACAAGTTCATCTTCCATCTCCGGCTTGAGGGTCGCGCCAAAGATAATATTTGCATCCGGGCTAACCGCGCTTGTAATAATCTCTGCCGCCTCTTGGATTTCCGCCATGGACATATCAAATCCGCCAGTAACGTTAAACAGCACACCCTTGGCACCGTCAATCGAGACTTCAATCAGCGGGCTCTCAATCGCCTGCTGTGCAGCCTGAACCGCTCGTGATTCGCCGCTCGCTCGCCCAATACCCATCAGCGCGCTTCCTGCGTTACTCATAATTGCCTTAACATCCGCGAAATCCAGGTTAATCAGCCCATTCTCGGTAATCAGCTCGGAGATACCCTGCACACCCTGCCTCAAAACATCATCGGCAATCTTAAATGTCTCAAGTAGAGGCGTGCGTCGATCGATTGTCTGAAGTAAGCGATCATTCGGAATTGTAATCAACGTATCCACCTGCCGGCCGAGGTGCGTAATCGCCCATTCAGCGTTAACCCGCCGCTTCTCGCCCTCAAAACTAAATGGCCTAGTTGCCACGCCAACGACCAAAATACCAAGCTCACGCGCAATTTCCGCCACCACGTGGCCCGCGCCAGAACCGGTTCCGCCGCCTGCGCCAATCGTCACAAAGACCATATCCGCGCCTTCAAGCGCTTGCTTTATTTCCTCGCGCGATTCATTCGCTGCCGCCTCGCCCACCGTTGGATCGGCACCTGCACCAAGACCATTTGTCGTTGTGTGCCCCAAATGAATTTTAACGTCCGCCTTAGAGTTATGCAGAGCCTGCGCATCGGTATTCATGGCGATAAATTGCACGCCGCTTAACCCAGCGTCTTTCATACGGTTAATTGCTGAACCGCCCGCGCCACCGACACCGACAACTTTTATACTGGCAAATGTTTGCACTTCACTTGGTTTTACTTCAGGCATGCTTACTCTCCTCTTATTCAATTTCTAGTATACCATTTTTCTTCGGAAAACGAGTGCCCCTTATTTGAATTTTGCCATCAGATTAGACAAAAGACCACCGACTTTTTTCGTGACACCTTCCGTTTTTCCGCCTTTTCCACTGCCGACTGCTGATTCCGCACCCACGCTATCCGCTAACATCAATCCGACTGCCGCAGCAAACTCTGGCCGCTCAGCCTCCTCGCTCACGCCAGCGTATCCAGTCGGCATGCCGATCTTCGCCGCGACCTCAAGTTGCGCTTTCGCAAACTCAACGATACCCTGCACATGCGCTCCTCCACCGGTCAGCACAACGCCGCTTGGCAATTTACCCGCACAACCCGCTTTTTTTAATTCCTTAGCGACCGCTTCGAATATCTCCTCGTAACGCGCTTCAACAATTTCATCTACCTCGTGACGATTAAATGAATATTTCGTTTTTTCGTAGGTAATCTCAACCTTCTCGCTCGCGCTATTGTTTGTTAATCGAGCGTGGGCTAATTTTACCTGCTCGGCAATCTCCGGATCAACCTTTAGCCCAATTGCGATATCGTTCGTCACATTCACTCCGCCAAAGGGCACGACCGCGACATATTGCAAATCGCCTTCTTCAAACACCGCTACTCCTGTTGTTGCCCCGCCGAGATCGATAACCGCCACGCCATTCTCCATTTGCGATTCATTGAGCACCGCCTGAGCACTCGCAAGCACCGCCGGAACCACCTGCCGCGACTCAACTTTTGCCAACTCCGCCGCTTTCTGTACATTGGTAATGTGCGGCACAAGCCCCGAGATAATATTTGCATGAATCTCAAGCCGCGTACCTGACATGCCTATCGGATCTTTAATATTATCCTGCCCATCAAGCCGATACGCATGCGGCACGATTTCTAACACCTCGCGGTTTAGCGGCACCTTGCCTGTCGTCGCCACC
>JARKOR010000211.1 GCA_029975625.1 Nanosynbacter sp.
TTTCGATCATCCGTTGTAAATCTTACTTCATTATATTTAATCGGCTTCATCAACACCACCTCTGACAAAGTTGTTGTAATTTCGTCAACGTAGTCCAAAACGGTGTCATTGATAGTCAAAATGCGTACTTGCTCCGGCGCCGCCCAAAACGGAAACCAGCCAGCCGTGTGCTCAATGAAGACGCTCAAAAATCGCTCAATTGAACCGAGTAACGCACAGTGAATCATCACCGGACGAGCGAACGAACCATCCGCAGTTGCATATTCCAACTCAAACCGTTCCGGCTGGACGAAATCAAGCTGCACGGTTGCGACCTGGTGCTCCCGACCAATCGCATCCGTCGCCATAAAGTCAATCTTCGGACCGTAAAATGCCGCTTCGCCTTCTTGTTCGAAATAGTCCAGCTTATTCTTCTGCACCGCGGCCTTAAGTTGCGCCTGGGCTGATTGCCACAATGCTTCGTCACCTAGATACGCATCACTTTCATCGCGATAACTCAAGCGAACTCTCAGCTTCATGCCAATCGTCTCGTAAAGTTCTCGTGCGCTCGTCAGGAGGCTATCAATCTCTTGCTCAATTTGGTCAGGGCGCGCAAACACGTGACTGTCATCCTGCGTCAAAGAACGTACTCGATTCAGACCCCCGAGCTCACCTGTTTTCTCGTCACGATAATCAGTCGTCGTTTCCAGGAACCTGACCGGCATATCACGGTAGCTTCGTGGTTGGGATATATAAATCTGCGTGTGATGCGGGCAGTTCATAGGCTTTAATGCCATCTTGTCGTCAGTTTCCTGGCTAGTCACCAAGAATAACTCATCGCCAAACTTCGCCCAATGACCGCTTTTTTCATAGAGCGCCGTCTTTGTAATATTTGGCGTCCACACTTTCGTAAAACCTTTGGCCTCGCGAAGCTGATTGGACAGCTGCGCCACTTTTTCACGAAGTATCGTTCCCCGCGGCGTGAACAGAGGTAGACCAACTCCAACCAATGGCGACATGGTATATAAATCCAATTCCCTACCAAGTTTTCGATGGTCACGTAGTTTTGCCTGTTCCAGTCGCTCCAGGTATTCATCCAATTCTTGCTGGGTAGCAAACGCCACGCCATACAGTCGTTGCATTTGCGGGTTTTTCTCGTTGCCCCGCCAATACGCACCGGCCACGCGCATGAGTTTGAATGCCCCAATCTCACTCGTATTCTCGACATGCGGACCACGACACAAGTCAGTAAAGGTGCCATTCGTATAGAACGATACATCATCAAGCGCCCCGTCACCCTCAGCGATTGTGCCCATTTCGGCCGCGTCAAGGTCTTTGGCGACAGTTGTTCCAGCCCGCTTCAGATCGTTCAGCAATTCGACTTTGTATGGCTGGTGCGAGTCCTTCGCCCAGGTAATCGCCTCGTCAATTGGCTTGAGAGAACGTATAAATTCCTGATTTTCAGCGATAATTTTGCGCATCGTCTTCTCGATCTTGCCGAAATCTTGCTCGGAGATTTTCGTCTCGCCTAAATCGATATCATAATAATACCCATTTTCGACCACTGGCCCAACGCCAAATTTTGCCTCCGGCCACAGCCGCTGAATCGCTGCGGCCATAATGTGCGCCAAACAGTGACGCATTGCGTGTAATTTTTCTTCGTTCATATTGCTATTATATCA
>JARKOR010000216.1 GCA_029975625.1 Nanosynbacter sp.
TACAACAGATCCGCCATAATCCATATCGTTATATATCGCTATTGAAGTCAGTTCACTTACAACATCACTCAATTGCCCGTTGATGCGATCCATGCGATTCTTTTCATAACAAAATCCCAACTCATCGCAAATATCATGCCCACTCGGATCCGTATACCGCAGCGGATTGTTCTCCACATCCGCATACCGATCCCACGCCGCAATGCTGCCCGGACGCGCAAAGTCGCTCATGTTCGAGCGCTGCCCTGTGTTGGTGTGCTGCGTCGGCACTGCTCCGCTGTTGTAGCGTGAGCAGCACCCTGTAAGGCCCAGATGATCGCCCAGAATGTAATTCAACGTGCTGCTGCCTGTCATCCGCTCCTCTCCAACAACGTGCTGCCAATCACGCTCTTCACGCGCTCGCTACCTGTGCCCTGTTTTGTAGGGTGTTTCCATTATACCGCCTGTCTGCCAAAACCGAATGTTTTTTAGAGTTCGCACACTAATAATCGAGATCACACGGAATGTGTTCAATCGCTTTTTTGTCCACTGCCTGTACCAGCACTTCCATTTCCTCTAACGTGTTGTACCCAGGGGCTATCCAGCTTCCAAATTCAACCACAATTTGCCCATATCGGGCAATCCAAACACAATGGGTGGTCTGAACGTTCTCCGGTTTCCTACATGAAATATAGCGCTCGTCCGCGCCATCATAAATGAAAGCCCATTTGCTTGGCGGATCGTAAAATTTTTGATACCACTCCACCTGTTCAAAATAGTCTCTTTTCGCCAATTGAATTGTATCGAAGCGATAAACATCTTGAGAATATCCCCAAAAAGCTTCCTCCTGGTATTCTTCTGGTCTAAAGGAAACGCCAAGTGAATCTCGAGAGCGCCAGTAATCGAAAACATGGCTGGGGCCGTCAATGTCGGATAAAGCCGCGGGGAAATATGAGGAATCCAGCAGCACATCGTAAAGATCCACGGCCAACCCTGCCTTATCTTTTCGGTTTTCTAAAGCGCCCACTCCCAAACACAGCAGACACAGTAATATTAACCCGATAAGTACGAAAAATAATTTCTTTTTCATGATATTAATATCCCTCCGCTAAAGGATTGGGTGGTGCCCCATGATCCAGTGAATATTGTTGATAAAACTGAATCAACTGTTCATCCGTCAGGTTTGATAAATCGTACTCTTCAGCCAATGAATACCCTGCATTAATCATGTAATTATCGAAAGGATCATCAAAAAACGTTCCGACAGTACCTATATGTTGCTTCCATGTTTTCGGTTGAAGTAATCTTTTAGGCTTAACTACATTATCATAAAACTGAAATGCACCCGCTCCCATTTCAAGAAACCATAAAGGAAAGCCGCATTCGCGGCCCATCGCCCCATAATTCAGATTCGCTACCGCCTGAAAATTGACCTGCGTTTCAAAATTTGAAGACGAGCTACCAATGATTACCTTTGGATTTCCGCGCTCAAGTACATTGGATTTTGCCAAATCCGGTTTATAATCCCACGCTGCGCCTCCACGCACCAACCCTACCCATGCTTTTGTAGCAGCGATCATTCTAACAGGATCTTTGCTATTCCAATTCTCACGAATTACCTTTGGAACGGAAGAGGATGCATTCTCGTTTAGCTGCTCTGTAAGCCATCTAGTTACATTTTTATTGGTTGGCGGATTCGTTCTTGGCATTTCAATCGCTGAAGTTTGTACAATATCTTGTGCTACATACCCACCAATAATACATCCTCCAACAACAGCAGCAGCAAATAAAACCGGCCAAGGAAAATGCCCGCTCGGATCCGTATACCGCAGCGGATTGTTCTCCACATACGCATACCGATCCCAGCTCTGCGGATTGCCCGGCTCGGGGATCAGCGTGTCAGCTGACGTGAATCTGCCCAGCGCAGGGTCGTACCACCTCGCATTGTAATACATCAGCCCAAAGTCGCTCATGTTCGAGTACTG
>JARKOR010000217.1 GCA_029975625.1 Nanosynbacter sp.
GCCGCAACGCTGCCCGGACGCGCAAAGTCGCTCCTATTCGAGTACTGCCCCGTGTAGGTGTGCTGGATCATAACTCCATTATACACAATGCCCAGATTCCTTTTTCGACATTCACCTTATTTACAGAAAAATGGTTGCATGACTGGCAAAAAAACATCAAACAAAACCTACTTGGTAAGCTGTATGAACAATTGTGCAGCAACATCTCTTACCATCGTATTATCCTCACTTTTTACATGTCCGAGTACCAATACCTGAAGATCATATGTATCCTGATCACCAACAAGTTGTGGAAATATCTCTAATGGTACAAAATTAATGGCAAATGTCCCTTTTGGCCCAATTTCAAATGGCGGGGTAGCCATCGCCGGAATATAATAAACTTTGTTATCTACTCTAAACCATTCCTTTTTTTGCTCATTCCATTGCAGAATGACTACATTCCAATCTACATCATAGACGATTGTTTCATCAGATTCATTTCGAACAGCTAGCTCTATATCCTCTCCAGCTTTTAGTGAATTACTTCCCCACGGATCCAATTCCAAAATGATGCTCTTGTTTAAATCTTCAATCACAGGATATTCTGCCGCTGACGGGATTATTCCAGTATGTTCTTCCCATCCATTCAATGTCCCGGGTTGCAATGTTTGAACTATGCCAATTTCTGTGACCTTGGCCTGCGGAATATGGCCCTGGTCCTTGCAACCAGTCACCAACAACAAAATTGACAGCACCAAAACCTTTAGGTATTTCACCATTTTCATTCTTAAGTCCTTTTCAACTAAGGTAAAGGTTTTAAAATTATTTGATCTTGAAACGGGAAGGCAGAATTTCCATTAGACGTTTGAAAACATGCGACGCAATATGTCTGAACTGTTACAGTAAGCGTGCGAGATGAAGAAAGATAAACATCAACGTCTCTATCCGGTAAATTTACTCTTGAACCAAATCCTGTTCGTAGCTTTGCCGAAAAAGGCAACTGATAACCAACGTCAACAATCCCATCGGAAACTGAAACTTGCCGAAGGTACGAATCCTCATAATATGACTCTATCCAAAAATCGGTGATTTTTACACCAGCATTATCATAGTAATTAAGAGTGAAGCCATAAAAAATATTTGCTTTTTGTTCAATGGGCACAGAGGGAAGCAAGTTGGAAAAGTTTAATGCCGTGGATGTTACCATTAAGACAATATATAATCCACTGGGATCATAAATAACTACATCGCTTGGGAGATCAGAGTAATAATCGGGGAGATGGGCATATTCACTTTTCCTGCCCATAAAAAAACCTGTATGAATTGAAACCTTCGCAACACGAGAAATTCCTCGAATACTTGTCTCCCGAGCAACCGGCATCGAACAAAACCCAACAGCGTCACCACTTTCTGATAATTTGCCTTGAGCAGCCGGATAAGACAGCTCCTGATCCAAATAACATTCTATTCCAATACAGGCCTGATCTTTCCACTCTCCTGCTACCATATGCCCGCTCGGATCCGTATACCGCAGCGGATTGTTCCTCACATACGCATACCGATCCCAGCTCTGCGGATTGCCCGGCTCGGGGATCAGCGTGTCAGCTGACGTGAATCTGCCCAGCGCAGGGTCGTACCACCTCGCATTGTAATACATCAGCCCAAAGTCGCTCATGTTCGAGTACTG
>JARKOR010000150.1 GCA_029975625.1 Nanosynbacter sp.
TGCGTATTCCGGTGAAGTTGAACAGTGATTCCGGAATCTGTGAACACCATTTCCGGAAAGTATGCGGACAGGGATTCTTCGAGCAGAAGCTGAGCTTTGAGGGGAGGCATCTTTTCGACTCACTGAACAAGCCAGCAGCCAAGCGCAGCGCGGCAGTTGTGGATCCAAGACGTTGGAACAGGACGGTTCATCTGAGGAAGGTGCGAATAAGTCACCAAGTACAAAAATACGCCTTTGTAAGCATTTGAATTAAATCGACTAAAATTTTCAGTTTTGTTGTGGAGGGTACTTGTTCTCACCTTCCCTGACATCAGAGTACGTGCACTGAGGTGTCCGGAATCGGTGTACACGCAAGCCGGAATCAGCGTTCATTTTAAACCGGAATAGGTGTTCATTTTCGACCGGAATATGCACTTAGGTACTTTAGGTCGTTCAGATGAACAGCGCGCCAATATGCAGGCCGTGTTTAACAATGATAAAACGCTGGGTTATCTGGATTTTGTCGCGTGCTGGTTCTGGAAGGGGGCACAGTATATTCAAGGCTCACGGGCTGAGCTGGCACTGGTGTCGACTAACTCTGTTTGCCAGGGTGAGCAGGTGGCCACTCTTTGGCCACGAATATTTAACCTTGGCCTGAGTATTCACCTTGCCTATCCAACGTTCCCTTGGGCTAAGCTGACGCTATGATTTTATTTAACATGATTTCTCCAGTGTAGTTAATGGTTGGTGAAAGAATGAACATGCATAACACCTGAATTAAGCCGCGCCGCGAAGCGGCGTCGGCTTGAATGAATTGTTAGATGCCAGCCCGATCAATGTGCGCTGACCTTGGATAGCAGATTTAGAACGGCGACGCCACTAACGATAAGTCCCATGCCAACGAACGCCCACAAGTCTAGTTTCTGGCCATGGAAGA
The DNA here is from genome assembly GCA_029975625.1 of Nanosynbacter sp. Classification (GTDB taxonomy): domain Bacteria; phylum Patescibacteriota; class Saccharimonadia; order Saccharimonadales; family Saccharimonadaceae; genus Nanosynbacter. The sequence goes on from JARKOR010000150.1 coordinate 917, forward strand.
TCCAAGCGATAGCTGCCACAAGTACGATGCCGAGGCCAGCCCAAACAGCATAAGCAATGCCGACCGGGATGGACTTGATTGCGAGAGAGAGGAAATAGAACGCAAGCCCGTAGCCAGCCACAACTACAACAGAAGGAACTAACTTGGTGAATCCATGGCTGGACTTCAGTGCGGAAGTTGCGACGACCTCACCAAATATTGCAATAGCCAGAAAGAGCCAGTTCTTCACGTGCAATCTCCTCTACGGTATGAAGGATAAATAGTGGTGGCTATGAGTTGCCAAAAACAGTCTTGCGGCTGTCGATTTTCTGTGAGCATACGCAACGCCAAATCTGGCATCTAACGCTTCAATCAGCCGACGCTTTAGCGGTCGGCTGCATTGATTTGTTAGGCGGTAGTGCTCGAATGGATATAAGAATGTCCCGCGCTATAGCCTCTCTTTTATACAGATCCTCCCATCTATTGGGAGTGTCTATATTCAATGCAAAGAAAACAGGGCCAGCGGACCACTCGACCCAACCGACCCACCAGCCGTGACGGCCTTCCCATCCAGTTTTCGCACGTAATATCCAGTCTTTCTCAGCTTCAACTATCATAACATCCTTCAAAAGACGTTGATGCTCTAGCTCAAACGGAAGATCATTTTGATATAGCTTTTTTAAAAAAACCACCTGCTCTTCAGCAGAGATAGCAAGCTTTCCATCGACCCAATAAGCACCGCCCTTGGTACTAGGGTCCATATTTCCGTAGCTGATTCTACTTAGGTAGGACCGTGCTTTCTCCTCACCGATCGCCTTAGCAAATTTTTCATACACCCAGAGTGCAGAATGTCGCATAGCCGAGCGCAAGTTCTGATCTTGATTGTGCGGCGCATAACCTCTTTTCACTCCGTCCCAAGGAAATACCTGAAACTCGTCTTTAACTACTCCTGCATCTAAAGCAAAAAGAGTATGCGGAACTTTGAACGTGGAAGCTGGAGAATAGCGCTTCCCAGCGCGCGTTCTGTCATAAACACTAACCTTTTCGGCTGAAGCGCGACTATCAACGATTAGAATCGTTCCTGTCGCTTCATGTTTGTCAAAGAATTCCTTCCATTCAGGCCTATCGAGTATTTTATCCTGAGCGAAAATTTCAGGAATAAAAAATATGGAAAGCAAAAAGAAAATGAAGTATCTAGTATGCACCTTGCCTCCTTGGACGCCTAATCGCGCTGATCACCGGCGGTTGAAAACCGTCCGGTGGATTGGCAGGTTATGCTCCCTCATTTTCATTTCCGGTTTCCTATAGGGCAACTAGGCTGTCCTTGCCGGCGCTTGGAACACAGACGATGGCATCAAATGCCTCGCTCAATTTCGTTTTTACAGAGGCGCTTTGAGACCGCATTCGCTTTGCTTCCATGGGGGCATCTGTCAATGTCAGACATGAATTCTCCGTACCACAGGCGTCGATGACATACTGTTCCATACTATCCTCACGGATTGCATCGGCAGGCGTGGTCACAACAGAGAATCCAAGAGGACTGTCGGGCGATGGGAAATGCATTTCCGGCACGGTGGGTCCAAGATGGGTGAATGCAATCGCACGGTAATTCACCCTCTCTGCGAGGTGCTGCCCCATGGGAACAGCCGTAAGCTCGCCTGAAAAGGAGACTGGGGTTTTTTGTAAATGATTGTTGTGCGCCAGCAGAATTATCTTCACATCCGGATTCGCTCGAACCATTCCATCTACTACGCCCGCCATATACGAGTCACGTACGGAAGTATCTCCCTCAAGAGAGGTACCATCGAAGAAAGTTTTCATTATACGCAAGGTTTCCAACGTATACTCTATCGACTCTATTCGATCAGAGGCTTTTCGGAACAAATCGCTGTTGACGTGTTTTTTCAGGACAGGGGCAAGCGACGCCAAGCGGAGCTTCAATCTGGTTACCCCTGAGATAGCTTTCTCCTGCCGAGCCGTTTCTAGCTCCCCCCATTTTGCCGATGAAATAACCGCCGACTGGCCATCAATGGACGCCAACAAGTGAGTCAGCATATCAACGTGCGGTTTCATGAGGTGATCGATGAGCTGGATAATTTCGGCCAATTGCGCTAGGTCGTCCCTTGGGTTCAGGGTGTTGGGTAAGTCGATTCCGACTAACTGCAGTTTTCTTCCTGATTCGCGGAGATATGATTTCAGCCAGATCAGCACTGAGCCATACACAGAAAAGGTCAGGGTATCCGAAAATCGCTCAAGTTCATGAGCACCGGCTGTTGAGTTGAGCCATTCAGATAACCGGGATGCCTGAATCGCCCCACATTCCAAACCAATCGCATTAAAATCATGCCTTTCGACCAAATAGCGGATAAGACTTGCTCTAGCCAGTGAAAACTCCGCGACAAAATGAGCGCCCTCGCCAATGCCGACAATTCGGGCGCCCTCAATTACGGAAGTAAGAATCTCAAACTCATTGAAGTCCAGATTTTGAGGCTGTAAAAGTGTTTTGGTCGTTCTCCATGTCATTTTTTTTCACCCTTTGCGTTTATTGCTGTAATCGTCATACGTTCGCTTCGCCAATAACCCGGCTCACAGAGCATAACGGCTGGCGGATGACCACCAAGGGGGAAAGTGATGTGTAAATCAACAGTCGATACGTCCACCACAAATTGCAAGTGCGAGAAGGGCGGTGCGGTCCATCCGTCTGGTTATGGCCCTGACGCTGGATATGTTGAGGTCGTCTGTCTCGTTCTGCCAACGGGTGAAAATCTCTGGTTCGAGGCTGCCAAAGGCCAGGACTATATGCGACAAGTCATCGACAAATGGAAATCTGAGCATCCCGAATTTACCGACACTCCCTGCAACATGGGTGCGGTACACATTACGATGCCAAGGGCAAAATATAACGCCATCGGCGCACACTTTGGCCATGGTTGTTTCGTGTGGCCATAACAAAAAGGGTAAGCGGCGCGGCTGTTTCGCGTCCGCTTGACCTGCTGGTTATGCGATTTATCAACAAGGAGGAACTTATGACTGGCAATGAAGACTTGACCGTACAATTTGGTGAAGATCCTCCGTGGGACGATCTTCCGCTGATATTCGACTCCTGGACATGCCGCTTTTGCGGCGGGACATTCGCGGATCGTACACTTGCAATCAAGCACGCCATTGATTGCGATGATAATGAAGATGTGCATTCGTGCGCCACCTGTGCATCGTATGAGATCGGTGAGGACACGCGAGATGGATACCGTCACATCTGCAAGCGGAACCCAAAACGAATGGACACATGGATGAAACATTGCCCGGAGTGGATTGGAGCATAACGACCAAGCACAGCGGCGGGCGTAGCACGTCCGTCTGCTGCGGCTTGTTATGGGCTGGTGGGCACAATGCTGAAAACAGGACACTTATTTGCAGGAGGCGGCGGTGGATTACTTGCAGACCTCATTTTGGGACACCAACCCTGCTTTGCTGTCGAGTGGGATGCTAACTGCTGCCAAACCCTCCGTAACCGTGCTGCCGATGGCTGGTTCCCTGGTCTGCGGGTGTACGAAGGAGACATTCGGCTGTTCGATCCATCCGACTGGAAAGGCCGAGTGGATTGCATCCATGCGGGGTTCCCTTGCCAGGATATTAGCGCAGCAGGAAAAGGCGCGGGAATCACGGGAGCGCGAAGCGGCCTTGTCAGTGAGGTTTTCCGAACAATTGACGCTGTTGACCCCATGTATGTCTTCCTCGAAAACAGCCCAAGAATCCGAACGCGAGGCCGGCACGTTGTCATTGCCGAACTTGTGGCGAGGGGATACGCCTGGCGTGATGGAATACTTGCCGCGTCTGATGTTGGAGCATGGCACTACCGGGACCGCTGGTGGCTGCTTGCTGCCAACGCTGACGGTCTGCGGCAACTACAACAGAAAGGGTGCCTCTCCGACGAGTGGCGACGGGCTTATCACGGCGCTGAAGAAGTTGCCGACGTTATGCGCCAGGGATGCCCGGACGGTGGCAGGATCACAGCCACCACGACGAGCGGCGACGAGCGGCGACCCGTTGACGTGGCACCTTGGGAAGAAACTACCACCGGAGAAGCGGCGTGGTTTGAAGCTGAACCCGATGTGGGCCGCTTGGTTTATGGGGTGGCCGATGAATTGGTTCCGGGTGCGGTGAAGGCGCTCGGAAATGGACAGGGACCATTACAGGCCGCTACGGCGTTCGCCATACTGAGCAGTCTGTGAGGCCCATAACGGCCTCGCGCTGACCCGCTCGCCGGGTCGTGCGCGTGGTTGGAAATACCCCCTCTCCGCTGCGAGATTTGACGCTGGAGGGGAAGGAGAAAGATATGGAACTTGGGACAACGCTCCGGGATGGAAAATTTATCACCTGTCCGTCATGCGAAGAGCTTGTGAAACGGATGCACTCCGCACAG
>JARKOR010000235.1 GCA_029975625.1 Nanosynbacter sp.
GACACTCGCGATTTCGGTACGCCCTACTTCTTGACCATTCTTCATTTCAATTTCATAGGTTACGCTTCGTTTACCTTTCACGCCAGTTGTCTGAACTTCCCGGTAACCGACTTCGCGGTTTGCGTCTTGAATCTTTTCAACCGAAAAATCTACTTCCTCGTCGACCGTAACTGTCTGTTTACCATCACGCCAGAGCTCAATTGACATACCAGCGACGATTGGCGTGGAAGTCGGTACGGAAAGTGTATCTTCCTTGCCAACCACAATACCTTTCTCTTGCAAAAGCTCGCCAACCGTCCCCATTTGTGTTCGAACTTCCGTTTTTGCTCCATAAAGCGTGAGCGTAACAGGAGTCGCTCGATCTATTGCCATAACGACGCCAGCACCATCTCTAAGCAAGTCGTGCGCCGCATCGATAGTTACGTTATCTTCTTTGTAGAGTGTTATGCCTGCCGCTTTTGCAATTCCCTCCGAGGTTTGCTCGGCGGTGGTTACTTTTTGCCGTAAAGGTCCGTCGACCACTGTAACGGGACGTGCTCGATAGATATTGACATTATATTTTGCGGCCACCAGTTCAGTGTCTAACCCCGGCTCAACGACATCATGTCCGATTGCTACATCAACATGGGCCGATTCAAGTGCCTGGCGAAGCGTATGAGCTTTCGTAACGATTACCCGCTCCGTACCTCGGTCATAGATGCTAATAATTCGCCCCTCGGCATCTTGAGCAGACTCAGAACCTTGTGCAAGCGCGTGGTTTGCCAGGCCTGCACTTACTACCAATGCCACAAACACCCCCACGAACAGTGCGACTCGGCGATAACTACCTATTTTTTTCAATCGAATATTCATATATAAAACGTCAGAAATCCACCTGACAGATACCTATCCATTGTACTACAGCTTCTCTAATCGTGCAAATTCAGCGTTGAGCTTCTTGACTTGCCCGGTATCAAACTCGACTACGACCGCCATGCCGTCAACTTCGGTGACTTCACCCGGTCCAAACAGTGGGGTTCGCACGCGATCGCCAGGCTGCAAAATCAGCTCATCCCCAAAGAATTCATCGTACACAATTTCTTCCGTATTCCCCGTAGGAGCCTCGTCGCTTGATAAGCCCATCTCCGCCAAAAACCTTGAGGGCATATTGTAGCCAATCTGTCCGAATTGCGTACGGGAATTCGCGCAGGTTACAAATAGCTCTTCACGTGCCCGGGTAATGCCGACATAACAGAGGCGCCGCTCTTCCTCGATGTCATCGGG
>JARKOR010000246.1 GCA_029975625.1 Nanosynbacter sp.
TCGCTAGAGAAGACCCATCGTTTCACCCTGAAGTAATCTATATGCACGCCAGCGCATACGGCGCGGGCCGCGAGGCGCAGGAAACGACCGTCTATAGTAGCGTGGATAGCGAAACGGTAGCAAATCGTGCGGTTATCGTGCTTGACGACTGTCTTGACCGAGGGGTAACGTACACGAAAATGAAAACCCTGTTGCTGGAAAATGGCGCCTCGTCAGTTGGGCTTATTGTCCTTGTCAATAAAGATACCGTGCGGTCGAATGTCGATACTCCCCTGCTCGTTGGGTTTACTACGCCGGATGTGTGGCTGGTTGGCATGGGTATGGATGACGCGGATACGGCGACAGAAGCAAGAAGGTGGGACGGATATATTGGGAAGGTATCGTAATGTTATGTGAAAAGCCCCCTAGGCGTAAATTTTACGACCTAGGGGGTGGGTTGGTGGAGCCGGACAGCGCAGTTATCTTACGATTCTACGACAAACTGACAGGAACAGCCGCGGCCGTCAAGGGTGCCCGCGACGCGATATTCCCCCGCAGGGAGGGCCATCGCGATGGAGTCTTCCTGCGTATCAGGCCAACCGAGGGCAATCCTCTGGTCGACCGAGATAAGCTGCGGGCTAGTCACACCCTCTTCGAGGGTGACATCAACTGCGTACAGGGATCTGCCCTGTACCGAGCCGATAGGCTCAGCGGTCTGCTGGGCCACAGTAGCACAACTCGGCGCCTGAAGGCACCCGGAGGCCACCAAGGCGAAGAACACTGCCAAAAGGCAGTATCTTGTACGCCTCAAAACCGTCATATTACTCCTAATTTAGGGGGCTGTCAGACACCTCTATTATATCATATGCCTTAAATATTGTCTACAATTCAACTTTATTTCCGGACTGGCTCATAGACTTCACGTCTCATCACCAGCATCGCGATGTGTTACTACTCCAATAACCCCAGCGGGTGTCGTTAGTGGTACTATTACAATCCGTCGTCATAAGGTCTTTCATGGCGGCCTTTTCAGCGTCGGACAGCCCGGTCTGATTGTATCTGATAAGCTTATAGTCTTTGCCGTCCGGGGATCTATAGAGATATGTATCACTACGAGCGTTCGACTGAGGCAGTTGCGGCAAATTAGCTACATAGGCCGGCACCAAACCGGGCACAAAATCATCACCGGTTGCCTGGTCGTAACCGCACCAGCTTCCAGAACAGGGCTGACCAGCGCCTCCCGATGGAGTAATAGGATAATACCCGTTTTCGGCATAGTACAGTTGGATTGCCTTGTTTATGCTCACAAGCTCCCCGCGCATCGCGGAAAAACGTGCCCGTTCCTGAATGTTGACGTAGGCTGCAATTGAAATTGCAGCCAGGATTGCTATCACGACAATAACTATGAGTAATTCTACGATAGTGAAACCATGAGCTTTTCTGTTCATGCTTTTAAGTGTACCCCCCCCGAGGTTGGTGTCAAGCGGTCGCGAGGTGTAGCTCGCCAGCCGACAATAGTCTCTCTTGAACCTTGTGCATAAACTCATCAATGGCGGGAGAATGAGCAAACTCTTCTTCCGTCATCCACACATATGCTTCGTGCTCCCAGCTTATCTCTACCACCACGCCTGTCGGCACCGTTGTTTCATAAAGCATATGAGTAGCACCGAAAAAAGATCGCCATGAGTGAATCTTATCTTCCGGAGCGAGTGTTATGGCTATGCCCGTTTCTTCCATGATTTCACGCTCAAGACCGATTTCCGGCGTTTCGTCGCTCTCAATTTCGCCGCCGGGCAAATCGATATCATGCGCTAAATACGGATGCGTTTCGCTCCGGTACAGCACCAGTATGTTCCCTCGACCATCACGGATCAAGGCTTTTGCAGCTTGTTTCAT
>JARKOR010000002.1 GCA_029975625.1 Nanosynbacter sp.
CGCCTTTTATTGGTAATGCGTTTATATCGTTTTTTGACCTCGAAAAAGACCACTTCCCCCTCATGAAATGGCCGATACGAACGAAGCCGCAGCTTCTCTTTATACACCACCGGCTTTGTCGTGCTATGCCGAATAAGCGCACGATCCTCCGTGTCGATATATAAGTTATACAGCCGGTACGCCTGACCTTGGTTATTATGAATATCAAGCCGCATATGTCTTGTTATCTCTGGCAGCATCGACATATATTGCGCCTTTGTAATGACAAACTTTAGTTCTTGGCGATTAAATACTTCAATTGCCATATGTATATACCTGGTTTATCGTGTTCATAGAGCCGAGTATATGCGGTAAAACTGTAAAAAAGCTGTAATTTTGGTGATTTTGCTATTGCAGATATTCGTAAAGCTTCTTCGCATCTTTGTGCTTGCGAAGTTTTGCCAACGCTTTTGCTTCAATTTGTCGGATACGCTCGCGAGTAACAGCAAACTCCTGCCCCACCTCTTCAAGGGTGTGGCTTTTTCCTGTATCAAGCCCAAAACGCATGCGCACAATCTTTTGCTCGCGATCACTCAAGCTCGAAAGGACCTCTTGAACCTTTTCTTTTAAAAGCTGGTTAGTGGCCGAATCTTCCGGCGAAATGGTATCCTCGTCCTCAATGAAATCACCCAAAACCGACTCTTCTTCATCGCCATCGCGCCCCACGCCCGCATCGAGCGAAGAGATATCCTGCTTGATTTTAATAACGTATTCGATTTTCTCCGGCTCCATTTCGAGTTCTTTGGCAAGTTCTTCAATAGTCGGCTCGCGGTTTAATTCCTGAGTCATGCGCCGCTGAGTGCGAAGCAGCTTATTGATCGTCTCAACCATATGCACAGGGATACGAATCGTCCGCGCCTGATCAGCAATCGCGCGGGTAATCGCTTGGCGAATCCACCAAGTGGCATACGTGCTAAATTTAAAACCTTTGTCCGGATCAAACTTTTCTACGGCGCGCAACAGGCCAGTATTACCTTCTTGAATCAAATCCAAGAAATCAAGACCACGCCCAGAATACCGCTTAGCAATCGACACGACAAGGCGCATATTCGCCTCAGCCATCTTGTCCTTAGCCTTTTTGTCGCCCGCAATGACCCGCTGAGCCAGTTCAAGCTCCTCTTCAGAGCTCAGCAGTGGAATCTTACCAATCTCACGCAAGTACAGGCGCACTGAGTCGTCCGATACATCATCAAGATACTGCTCCGAAGCTATCGCATTGAGATCTTCTACGTCATCTTCAGTCTCTACATCGTCGAAATCCGGTTCATCAAAATCATCGGCTGGAAGTATTGGTTTATCGTCGCTCACATTTTCTCCTTTATCAGCGTATTAATGTGACGACGCAAGGACTCCGCCAGCGAATCATCGCCCAAATCCTCGGCTTCACGTAGCTGATTAATTAGTTGCTGTTTTTTGATTTCCCGGTGTTTTGTTATGATTTGCTTGATGACGCGCGCCATCTCTGTCTGGAATTCCTGTGGCTCCCAGTTAGCATAACGCGTCTCGCTTTTCAACAATACTATTTTTACATACTCAGCAATATTTTGCAACTCCTTCGGGATGTCATCACTAATGTTTTCTGAGTAATGTTGTAAAAATAACAATAGGTTTTTTCCTTTTTCCGTTTCTATCATATCGGGCGTGAGAGCAGCTAACCACCGGCGGGTTGAAGGCTCAATAAGTGCGATACCAAGCGCCGCATCTTCAAGATCGGCGGAAGGCGGCCGAGGAGTCTCCTTCGCAACCGCGGTTTTACGCAATCGAGGCGCATCCTTTGACTCAGTAGACATCTTTTCCTCAAGCGCCGCCAGCGACGCCCCGCTTAGTTTTTGTACCATATGCAGGTAATAATCCTTCTCCACAGCGTCACCCAACGACCGCACCAAACCAAGCGCTCTCGTCGTGAACCGCCGCCGCCCCTCCGCCGACTTCAGATTTTCACGTTGCTCATATTGATGAATAACCCATTCGACCGCCGGCACCGCCGCATCGATTGCCTGGCTCCAGAGCTTCGGCTCTTGCTGAATCAGCTCATCGGGATCTTTCGCTCCAGCTGGCAATGTGACAACTTCCAAATCAACGCCGACATTTTGCGCCAGACCGATTGCTCGCTCCGTTGCCGCCAGCCCCGCTTTATCCCCATCAAAAGCTAGGCGAATACGGCGCGTCAACCGAGATAACGCCTTAATATGCTGCTCGGTCATTGCCGTCCCCGCAGTCGCCACCACGTGTTTGACGCCCACCTGGTGCGAGCTAATCACGTCAAGGTTCCCCTCAACGATAACCACACTATCTTCCTTACGGATAGCTTCCTTTGCCTGAAAAAGCCCAAAAATATGACGAGATTTATCGAAAAGCACCGTCTGCGGCGTGTTAAGATACTTTGGCGCTTTCGGATCATCCCGGATAATTCGCCCCGTAAAACCCACAAGCCCGCCTGTCCCATCGCTCAACGCCACCACCATGCGCCCGCGAAACAAATCTCCGCCAAACCGGTTTGTCAGCCCGGCATCATGCAGCTCTTGACGAGTAAATCCACGCTTCGTGAGAACCGTGACGAGAGTTGCCGAGCTATCGGGCGCAAAACCGATATTAAATTCCTCTATTATCTGTCTGCCCAAACCTCGCTTTTTCGTGACATACGTCAGCGCCTCAGGCGTACGTACCAACGCCTGTTGAAAAAACCTGCCCGCAAGCTCCAACGCCTCGCGCGCGCGCGCTTTACGCTTAGCATATTTTCCATCATCGCCGGAAAACAACGCCAAATCAACCCCTGCTCGGCGCGCAAGATGCTCAAGCGCCTGACGAAACTCCATACCCTCCATGAGCATAACAAAGCTAAACACATCTCCGCCCTTACCAGAGGAAAAATCATGCCAAATCTGTTTGTCGGGACTAACGATAAAACTCGGCGTACGCTCGTCAGTAAAAGGACTTAAGCCCTTAAAATTGCGCCCCGTGCGTTTGAGCTGTACATACTCGCCAACCACATCCTCAATCGCCAGCCGCGCCCTGACTTCCTCTTTTGCGTCCTGCATAGTACTATTGTATCACCTCTGGAGGTAAAGGCATCGGTAATAGCTAGGAATGCACCGGACCGGGGATGAAGATTCGGCAGTAGGTTTTATCACCAGCGCCACCCGCATTTCCCGACGTATAACCTGTATTCGAGAAAGAACTCGACACGGTTATGTTAAAATAGAATCATGGAACCGAACCAACCTTATCAACCGGCACCAAGTGGCATCGACTATCTTTACCAGATAGCCCCGCCGCCGCAACCGAGCGGACCGAGCAAAAAAGCCAAGATTATCATGGGAATTATGGTATTTGTCGGCGTCGCGCTTCTGGGTCTTATTCTTTTCTTGGCAACCACGCAATCATCCGACACAGGACCAAGCCCTATCAAAATTGCCGCGCGACTCCAAAAAATGCAGACAATTAGCCAAACCTACACGAAAAAACTTCATGGTACAGAGATCCAAGATGCAAATAGTTCTCTGGGCGCGGTCCTAGCAACCGCCAACCAATCCATCGCGGCACCACTTACCGCCTACGGCATTGACGCTAAAAAGCAAGCAAAGGCAATCGCCGACCTCGATCCAAGCGACGAACTAATCACCGAGCTCAATGACGCCTACCTCAACGCACAACTTGACGACATCTATGCGAGAGAGATGTATTTCATGATCGAGGACACTATGGTCATGATAAACAGCGTATACAAGCAGACCAAAGTCGATGACATGAAAGAGTTTCTCAAAAAAACCTACGAGGACTTCACTACTCTAAAGAAGCGCTTTGGGGCATTAACCGGAGCGACCGAAACAGTAACCTCAGAAGAAGAAACCGCCAGTTAATCTTTCACCAGCTCATAACTCAGCCGCGCCAAGTCGAAAATCTCGTCGTCCGTCAATTGCCCGGAGCAAATGATTGTGTTCCAATGTTTCTTGTTCAAGTGATACCCCGCCAACACCGTCTCGTACTTTTCGCGTAGATTTTGCGCGAGCAGCGGATCGCACTTCAGACTCACGCGCAGCGGCTTTGAATTCTCCTGGACAAGCGCGAGCATTTTTCCCGCCCCATCATTCTCCTTGCCAAATTTATACACCGCCGTCCCCTCGCCAAACGGATAATCCAGCCACACGCCAGGCAAACTAAGAATGAATTGTTCGAATTGTTTATGGGTCATACTTTCACCTTCTTCAAATAATACTGTAGCTCCTGGATACTTCCCTGGATGTCGTCGAGCGCGCGGTGAGCCTCGGGTTTAGCGAATTTTTTCTTGTACTTTCCTTCAAACACCACCTTCCAGGCGCTGACATCCAGCATGCGGTAATGAAGCCGAGCATTCAGCCGCGGCCATTCGTTCTCAATAAATTTGCGGTCCTGGTGAATTGAGTTACCAGCCAGGAGCACTTTTTCTTCGTCCGCAAAATTTTGGTCGATAAACTCCAACAACTCATGCTCCACCGCTCGGCAAGCCTTACCAGTCTCATTTTGCGTCATAAGCGCCTCGCGCACGCTCGAATATTTTTCCCAAAAATCTCCGACCATCCGCTGTTTCATCAGCCGCACGCTCACTTTTTGCACCGCCTCAAACCGCGCCACTTCCCGAAAATCCCAATCTGTCGCAATCGCCGCCACCTCCAAAATCCGGTCCTTCCCCGGCTCCAACCCCGTCATCTCCAGATCCACCCATAATAATTTCGCTTTTGTCATATTTTTCATTATATCACAGATAGCTATTGATTTTATATATATTTATAGTACAATATAAATATTCGAGCCAGTCTGGAGCGTCCAGATTTGAGCAAGAAGAAAGGGTGGGAATGTGTACAACACTACACGTCCCAATTGGCGAAGAGTCCAGGTTAGGAAGTTCCAGCCGAACGACCAGCAGGTAGCCATCTGCCAGAGACGCATTCTTGGCGTCTTTGGCAAGAAGGGCGTCATCCGCGTTGGCGGATACGAGGAACTCATCCAAGTTCTTCGCCGGCAGGTCTTCAATAGGGACCAGGGCCTCGGTCGGTACGAGAACAAAGAGTTTGACACGACTCTTCGAGTCGCCGTTAATCAGCTCATGGGCACGGGGGCTGTCGTCTTTGACGAGACGACCTTCTGCTACTGCCGCCCAGGAGTCTCTAGCAGGCCTAAGCAAAAGCCCCACAGGCGGGCCGCCTATCGCGCGGCGTAGTTATGTAGTTGTATGCATGCCGAGCAGTAAGTAAGATAGAATAGCCCTATTGGGGTGACTCTACTGAACACTGCTCGGCAATGCAGCCTGATTAGTCCTATGTTACACTAATACTATGTATAAACGAATTCTTCTCAAACTCTCCGGTGAACAGCTTCAGGGTAATAAATCAAGCGGCTTCGATGCGGAGCGAGCCAGATGGATTGCCGAACAAATCAAACCAGT
>JARKOR010000012.1 GCA_029975625.1 Nanosynbacter sp.
GCGAGACCCTGATGCACATAGTGCCACCCTACGAAAATACCATAAACTGCTCTGGAATAAGCCACTCCCGAACGGTAAAATGTTCGCCCTACACGATAATATCCCTGGCACTTATCTACACCACAAGTCTGATTTAGGAGAATTCTTTCTATCGAGTGACTCAATCGTCCATACATACTCAGGATGGAAGCGAACCGCAAATATCATAGCCCAAGTGCCCAAGCAGGCACGTGAAGACTTCCTTCGCCAAGCCTGTACAATCGGCGGATATCTCATCTTTCCAAGCAATTCAATTAACGGGGAGTTAACGATCAATAGAGCGAGAGGACTCGATCCGCTAATATGTGATCGCATCGACCTTACTATTGAATGCATACGACGCTTTTATATTGGCAGGGATAGTCCACTACACGCAGCACTTGTCAGATACAGTGATTTCTTTGCTTTATTTGACACTTTTGATGGATACATCAACCACTTTCTGCTACACGACCTCGTAAATACTAATAGTGAAGTGCTGTTTTCCATGAATTTTGATAACTTCACTGGTCCAGCTATCCCGCAGAATATTGAGGAATATGCTATCTATAGAGAAAAAGTACTCGCATTCGTAGCCGCGAGAAATCGTCGTATCCAACAATATACAGAATCATTAGCTTGAACAGTGTATTATTTACAACGATATAGTGCTGGTGGTTAGTATTTCTATATCCACCTACTGACCGAACTATGCGACTCTTTAGCTTTCCAAACAAAAAATCACCCAAATTACAGGGGTGATTCTTTGTAAGTATTATACATCTATCTAAATTGTTAGGGAACTATAACCTTGGATGCTCTGCAGTCAATTTCACCTCTATTATACATCTATCTAAATTGTTAGGGAACTATAACGCTTTGTTTAATTTATCTAAACGACCCTCTATTATACATCTATCTAAATTGTTAGGGAACTATAACTGATACTGTTTATAGTATATATCACGTATTATTATACATCTATCTAAATTGTTAGGGAACTATAACCAACCAATGGTGCTAAGTGGGGTGAGTTCAATTATACATCTATCTAAATTGTTAGGGAACTATAACTGAGTTCGCTAGACTACTTGACCGTGACTGATTATACATCTATCTAAATTGTTAGGGAACTATAACCTCAGTACTTTATTGATCATGATGCTATAGATTATACATCTATCTAAATTGTTAGGGAACTATAACTTAATCCTGAGAACCTTTACAGAGAATTGGATTATACATCTATCTAAATTGTTAGGGAACTATAACTCGTCGTTTAATTTAACTGTTCCTAGGTTTATTATACATCTATCTAAATTGTTAGGGAACTATAACTGGTGATGGCTTTGGCTTTATTCGTCTGGGATTATACATCTATCTAAATTGTTAGGGAACTATAACTATACGGACTAAGTATTTGCACGATTATGAATTATACATCTATCTAAATTGTTAGGGAACTATAACGCCACGAGCACCACCAAAAAGAATCTCTCGATTATACATCTATCTAAATTGTTAGGGAACTATAACGGCTTCTGTTCATAATTCTATTTGTGCTGAATTATACATCTATCTAAATTGTTAGGGAACTATAACCTGGCAGCCCGACGTTAACTGGCTGCTTTTATTATACATCTATCTAAATTGTTAGGGATCTATAACTTGGTGTATTTACCAATCGGGGCTACAATAATTATACATCTATCTAAATTGTTAGGGAACTATAACCGACCCTCCGCGCCCGGCACTGCTTCGCAAATTATACATCTATCTAAATTGTTAGGGAACTATAACTTATAACAGATGTTATTGTTCATACCATTGATTATACATCTATCTAAATTGTTAGGGAACTATAACCCGATGCGCCGTCTATATTGTAAGCTTTCAATTATACATCTATCTAAATTGTTAGGGAACTATAACTTACAGCCAAGATACTCTGCTATTTCTAATATTATACATCTATCTAAATTGTTAGGGAACTATAACCGGCTAAAACTAACATGCTCGGCTCACTCCATTATACATCTATCTAAATTGTTAGGGAACTATAACAGATAGCCGATGTGGATGCCGACTTCTTTGATTATACATCTATCTAAATTGTTAGGGAACTATAACACATATTCTGGGTGCTTGTATACATCAAAAATTATACATCTATCTAAATTGTTAGGGAACTATAACTCATGTCCTGAATAACTGGCGTGATGTCGTATTATACATCTATCTAAATTGTTAGGGAACTATAACGCATATTGCGACCGCTACGCTTTGAAGTTAATTATACATCTATCTAAATTGTTAGGGAACTATAACCCAATCGTGGTTCCGGTCAATACGCTTTGAATTATACATCTATCTAAATTGTTAGGGAACTATAACTGAGTATGCGTCGTGGGCTGGAACGAATACATTATACATCTATCTAAATTGTTAGGGAACTATAACGGCAGCACCAGCAGCACCACCACCACCGATATTATACATCTATCTAAATTGTTAGGGAACTATAACCCCAGCCATTGGAGTTACATTGGTCTATCACGATAGATATATACATCCGCCTAGTTCTCTTTCTGTTCTCCTCACGTATAGGCATTTGGCTACTCATATCATCTACCAAGCCAACCCAATCACGTATCTAATAATCGACAACAAGTTATGGAGATTCCGAAGTTAGCCAAGAGACACAAAAGGATGACGACAAAGACCAAAAGGACGCACAATATTACACAACAGAAATAATAAACTAATCTCAAAATGAAAGACCGGGGCATAAGTGCAAGAGAATGAACTCACGGCAAGAGGTAAAATGGAAAAAATTGATGACAAAACAGACGTATAAACATTCGACTTCGCGTGATAGGTTTAATGTCGCACAATGTTTCTTTTACGTAATATACTATAGTGTATATAGACTCATAAGCATTCATCTATATACACTGCTAGATGCCCCGAAGTACTATGATAAACAGGGGACTTCCGTATTCTACCGTTAAAGGTTCCGACCTAAGTATATTTTCCATGTATGTTCGTAGTGATTTTTCACGATAATGAGCACGCACTCCGAGCCATGACTGTTGTCAATTTTGTCACACCTCCGCGTTAAGTTATCCACACATCCAAGCTTTATTGATATTTGACTTTTATAAAAAACTATTGCCCTGCTCTCCTCCCCCTGCCTCATAACCTACTATTTGACTTTTTGTATTGTACGTTATAATATTATATTTTTGCACAAAAAGAACATTTAGAGAACATGAAGGGTGGAGCACCCGCCCTCTTGTCTGCGCACAAAAACCCCCACACTACCCTTCTACTTATAAAACACCTGTTGATCAACGCTTACAATGATATACCCAGGCGCCTCACCCTTCCCGTCCAGATACTGAAGTGCCTGAACGGCTTCTTCAACTTGTGCTTTCGCGTCGCGATCAATAGTCATTTGAACCGTAGTTGCCCTGCCCTCCAGGTGGACGACCATAGTCCTTAAGGTATTCTCAGGCAGGGTAACTTCTTGGACAGTCATGCCATGTTCACGAAAACCAGACACTACATATCCCAAGAAGCCTAAAGATCGCTGGTTTATTACCTCGACACCAGCCTCAGCTTGTATATTACTCTCATCCTTGACAACGACACTAGGCGGAGCAAAGAAATTGCGCTCAAATGTTACGCCCATATCGTCCACGAAATAAGTCCGGTCACTCGACGACCATTGTGCAACGGGCTCACGGAAGGTTAGCCGTAGAGTCGCCGTGGCCAACTCGGTTCCACTCGTAATACTAACTGTTTTTACCTCTGGCGCCTTTACGGAGAAAAAGTCCTGGAGCGCATCTTCTTGCACTAGGCCCCTAAATCGCTCCATGGGCCGCTCGGCAAAATACTCGTTCAATATCGCCACGTATACACTCGTAGATTCCTCTTTCATGGGGGTAGGGGTTTGTACCTGTACTTTCCCTGCAAATTGCATCAGTGCCAGCATCAACATGCCCGCACCCGCCAAAACCCCCACGAGCGTTACTATGAGTCGTCGACGTTTCTGGCGTAAATTCCGCCACGCTTGCCGCTCGGATCCGCTTGGCTCGCCAGTTCTTGAGACAAGTGTACGATTCTTTTGGAATTGCCGAGCTCGTCCACTCTCCCCCGCCCCACTCGGTGCTTGATTTACAGCCAGCCGACGTTTCGCGATTATTTCTCGTCGCGACAGCTCCGCCTCTGTTTTTTTTCGTTTAAAGATCATTTCCTCCGCCCTTGTCGTCGAATAACAGTCGTTATCATCTGAGCCATGTCTTTCGCCGCATGAGGCCTCGCAAACGTGCCAAAGTTTTTACCGAGGTCCTCCAATATCTTCGGCGCGGACAGAAGTTGGGTTATTTTATGTGCGAGAGCGAGCTTACTCTTCGCGATTTCCTCTTCAGTCATAATAATTGCTGCGAGCTTATCTTGATATACCTTCGCGTTTTTTAGCTGATGTCCCGCCGTCAACATGGCGTTCGGTACGATAATAGTCGGTTTATGTAGAGCCGCCAGCTCAAGTAGCGTAGTTGCCCCAGCCCGAGCTACTACAATATCCGCTGCCGCCAGAACCTGCGCCATGCCCTGACTAATAAACGCCTCAAGGCGCCAGCCAGCACGCTCGTCTGTGTGCGCCTTAAGCTCATCATATTGCTGCGTGCCAGATATCAAAAATACGGACGTTTCTTCTAAAAGTACTTCTCGGGCCTCAATCACGGCATTGTTTAGCCGAACCGCACCAAGTCCGCCGCCAGTAACCACCACAAGAGGCCGATCCTCATCAAAACCCAGATCCCGCTTAAAACCACGGCGCTCTGCCTTCGAGTACGGTCGAAATTCCGGCGCGACAGGAATACCCACATATTTCGCCTTTTCTGGCGGGTAATTGTAATATTCAAGTGGTGCGCCTGTTCCAATTTGCGAAGCGAACGGTGAAAGTAGACGATTTGTCAGCCCTGGATGCGCATCGGAATCATGAAGTACGATTGGTATTTTAAATAGCCGTGCGGCATACCCTACAGGGAGGCACACGTATCCACCCTTGATAAACACGACGTCCGGTCGCCAGTGAAGAAAACGCCAGACACTTTGAAAGAAGCCGCCTGCCACCAAGAACAAATCCCTCACATTTGGAAATAAGATGGATGGCTGAAGATAATGCCACTTGCTTGCCCCATGGTATCGTCGAAACTTCCCCGCAAAAATATACTCGACTGGAATAGTTTTATCATACTTACCGAAAATACTTCTCGCCGATGGACCGAACTTATTGTCACACCAAAAACGAAACTCATGCGATGCATCAAGTTCACGAAGTTCCCTACATACTGCGACCACTGGCGTAACGTGTCCGCCTGAGCCGCCGCCGACTGCTAGTATCTTGGCCATGCTCTCCTCCTTCCGCTAATGGCTTATGTGACGTATACCGCGACAATTGAAACACCAGTCCTAATGCCGCCGCAATAAACAACATGCTCGTGCCACCATAGCTGAGAAGCGGCAGTGAGATCCCCGTTAGCGGAGCCACGCCCGTCATCGCCGCAACATTCAGGATTACATGCGACGTCACCCAGCCAAAGACGCCAGCCACCACCAAACGTAGCCGCATGTCAGGCAATCTCGAGGCAATTTTTAGGATAGATAAGAGCAGCGCGGTAAATACACCCAATATCAGCACAAGCCCGACAAACCCAAATGTCTCACCCATGATTGCGAAAATTGAGTCGTTAATTGCTTCCGGCAAGTACCCGGTTGCCTGCACGCTCTTACCGATACCAAGCCCCAATAGACCGCCCGAGCCAATAGCCACTCTCGCTTGAGTAATATGGTAGCTATCCTCGTCCTCAGTAACCTGACTATTATTGTCTCCCTGCATAAATGTCACCACCCGTTCCATCCGGTGAGGGGCTGAAACAATAAATACCACGCAAGCAATCGCCAAGATTGCCAAAACCCGTAGCATTATCTTGCCGCTCAAACCCGCCACAAGTAACATTGAGAGTACGATAGCAAGTAGAGACACGCCCGTTCCTAAGTCCTTTTGCAGTACCACAACAACAAGAAGTGCCGTACCGGTCGCAATTGCCAGGGGTATAAGTGTATCCGAAACACTGTTAATCTTACCCTGCCCTGCCCGCATACCCAAAAAGCCCGCGACAAAAAGTAGCGCGCCAAACTTCAACAACTCCGAAGGCTGAAAACTACCAAAACTACCCAAATAAAACCATCGATACGCTCCGTTGGTATCGGTGGCAAATGGCGCGTGAAATACCGCTCCTAAAATAACAAGCGCTACGCACAAGCCAAGCCCCAACAGAAACAATGCTTTAGCGTATTTTTTCGTAAACAACTGGTGTGGAATCAGCGCGCATGCCGCGAACGCTACAACCGATAATATAACGCCGATAAGCTGCTTATTAAAGAAAAAGTTGTCGCTATAGCTCGTCCCATATGCGTAATTAAGAAGGTTCGCGCGCTGCGGTCCAATCGCATACATTACCACTAGTCCAAGCAGCAGGAGTAACCCCATAAATAACGCCACCTGATACATCGGCCGGTGACGACGCACTACCATCGGCTCAGAGGAGCTTATTGGGTCGCGGCGGCTACGCAATGTGGCCTCCCGCAATCGCCAGCATTACACCAACAAACGCCATAACGCACCCAATCACCCAAAAACGCATCGTAACCTTCGTCTCCGGCCAACCTTTGGCTTCCAGGTGATGATGGATCGGCGCCGAAAGAAAGATTTTCTTACCAAACAGTTTTTTGCTTGTTATTTGCACCAAGCTTGACCCCGCTTCAATGACGAATAGTAGTCCAATAACCGGCAGAAGTAGCAACGAATCCGTCAACATCGCCACGACACCCAAAGAGACGCCGTAGGCAAAGCTCCCAACGTCGCCCATGAAGAATCGTGCAGGATAGATATTAAACCATAGATAGCTTAGTAATGCGCCAACGACCGTAAAACAAAAGCCCGCAAGCATGACGTTTCCTTGCAGTAAAGCTATGCCACCAAACGTCGCAAAGCTCAGGGCAAGCAGACCGCCGGCAAGACCGTCCAAACCATCAGAAATATTCACCGCATTACCTGTCGCAACAACAGCAAATGTAAAGAGTGGAATGATGAGCCAGCCTATTGCCAACTCACCAAAGAACGGCACATGGAAACTATCGATACCGAGTTTTGCAAAGAAGAACCAGCCTAGTCCTACTCCAAGAGCTGTGATGAGTAAGAACTTCACTCCGGACCTCAATCCAGCCACGCCTCCGCCAAGTCCTCGAACATTAATGACATCGTCAAGCAGCCCTACAATTCCACCACCAACCAATGCCGCAAGCGGCAGCCATGTTTCTGCTCGATCAAGATTGAAGAGTAATGTCACCACGGCGATAGACACGACGCCGATTATTCCCGCCATAGTTGGAATGTTCCGCTGAAATTTTGCCGCATGTAGCTTTGTAAAGATTTTCAGCGCCTTTCCGTCAGTGCTGGTTGAACGCTGTTTCTTCCAAAACCGATACCGGTAGGCAAAAAAAGTATAAATCGGCGTTAGTAACATGGCAAGAAGGAACGCCCCGACACTTAATAGAAACACGTTAGTCATTTCTTGGGTTACTGTTTGTAATATTTGATGCATAATTATCCTCTCGGTGCTAATTTCTTATAGTCAATCATCCAGTTCGAAATGTCTGTGAATACAGGACCCGCATGCAGTCCGCCCTCAAGGTTTAACCCCTTTCCTGGCGCTGCTACACGTACCATTATGACATACTCCGGACTATCAGTGCCACCAAACCCAATATAGGTTGCGACGGTTTCATTTTGGGTATATTCACCGTTTGAGCTAATCGTCTCGGCTGTCCCCGTCTTGCCCCCAATCATATACCCCGCCCGATCGCTTCTTCCCATCCACGACGAGCCGCGAGCAGTCACTAACATATTTGTCATCTCAGCCGATGTCGTTTCGGAAATTGTGCGCCTGAGCGGTTTCGTGGTGTCGTAGGATGCGTTACCTTGATCGTCAACAGTGCCCGCAACCAGTGTTGGCTTGTAATATTCCCCACCGTTTATCACGGACGAGAACGCCGAGGCCACCTGAATCATCGTCAAACTAAGACTCTGCCCGTACGTCATCGCTGAATATCGCACTTCATTACCCTCAACGCTATCTGGCGGATAGATATATCCTCCCACCTCTGCCACTTCTATGCCCGTTTTCTCGCCCAGCCCAAATTTATTATGGAAATAATCGTACATTATCTGACGCGCGCTCGCATTGACCGTCTGACCATCACCAAGTTGGCGAGCAGCAAAGATTGTCCCCACATTGAGCGAGTTATTGAGCACCTGCTGCATGCTCGTCGGTCCGCCAAGGCCTCGAAGGGCATTACACATTGTTCGATCCGCTACCGCAACGCAGTCCGTGTTTTGGTAGACCGTTGACGGAGAAATCGCCCCTTTGTCTATCGCCGTCGAGAGCGTAAATGTTTTGATGACCGACGCCGGCTCATACGGCACCATTGTGGTCGTATTCAAGAACGCTGAAGCATCAGTCACAGAGTAATACTCGCCAGGATTATACGTCGGATAGTTCGCCATCGCCAACACCTGTCCACTGTTTGGATTTAGCACCAGGACGCTTCCCTCGGTGGCTCCCGCACTCTCAATACCGCGCTTCAGCGCCTCCTCCGCGTAACTCTGCACGTTCCGATCAATAGTTAGCACGACATTTTTTCCAGACTGCGGCTCAATCCGAATATTATCTTTGCCGAGCGTCAACGGCACGTTACGCACGTCGGCCACTGACTGCAACATTCCGTCTCTGCCTTTTAATTCATCGTTCAGCTGTTGCTCAATGCCATACTGCCCTTCGCCCTCGGTATTAACAAATCCAAGCACCTGAGCGCCCAAAACGCCCTCTGGATAATTTCGAACAGAGCCCTGTGAAAAACCAATACCCGAAAAATTCTTCTCTTTAATTTTCTCCGCTTGTGTGCGAGAAATGTTCTTGGCAAGCACCTCGTAACGCGACTGTTCTTTCTTTAATTTCGCCTCAACGTCATTCAGCATCTCTCCACCGGCAACGTCTCTTAAAACCGAGACTATCTCCGACCGATCTTTCTCCTGAACAGTCGCTGGGTCGGCGAACACCGTAAACACCGCCTTATTAAGCACGACAGGTACCGCCGTTCCCTTATCTTGCATATAAATTTCACCTCGGGTCGCCGGAATCGTAAAACTCCTTTGCTGGCCTTGACGGGCAATCTCTTTGTAGGTGTCATATTCCACAATCTGCAACCAAAACAGCCGCAACACAAAAATCGCCATACATCCGAGGAGGATCATGGCCAAAATATCAGTACGAGAAAACGTGCGACTTTGCATAATTCCTTCTTTTAATTATACCATAACCAGCTTATCGCACGTAATCTGTTGCCTCAGGTGTCGTCATCGCCGTAGCGACAGCGCTACCCTTAACTCGTTCAAGCGCAGTCAATCGAGCATTCTGCACTTCAAGCTCAGACTTCTTGGCAGAGAGCTCGCTAATTTGCGTATCGAGATCCTGCACTTCATAGCTATAAGCGGTCGTTTTGGTTGCTTGCGTCAAATACACAAGCCCAAGCACCGTAATCATGAGCGCGACGAGGACGGTATGAGCAACTGGTCCAAGCTTTGTTTCGGAGCGATACCGCGTCCCGTTCTGATTGCGACGCATCGACGGCTGCATAGTAGTGCGGCGTGGTGTAAATGATGTGTTTCGTGTTTGTGTTATCATAATGGTTTTTTCTTTTGACATGATTCACCAGGGCTACATACACATACACAGAGGTAGCCCTGATGATATTAGGTTGTTATTCCAAGGTTTTACCCGCGGCGAACGAGTACTTGCTCGGCTTTGTCCGCGTCTTGGAACTGAACTTTGATGTGGATTGGCATGAGTAGCCTCCTCTTTTTGTTTATGTTTTTACGGCGGCCCGAAGCTTTGCGCTCCGACTCCGCGGATTGTGAACATCATATGTTGCACCATCAAGAGGTTTTTTCGTAATAGGCGCTAGTTCCGCTTCGTAGCCGGCATTCACCTGCTCCTTAAAATATCGCTTAACTAGTCGGTCTTCTAGGCTGTGAAAACTTATAATTGCGACTCGTCCGCCCTTCTTCAAAAGAAGCGGTAGAAGTGGCAAAAGTTCCTCGACTAGCCGTAGCTCCTGGTTTACCTCTATGCGTAGTGCTTGAAATGTGCGCGTCGCCGGATGATGCTTTACCCGTTGACGATATGCTTTCTTGATGACAGCGGCAAGCTCCGCGGTTGTCTGAAACGGTCTCGCGGCGATAATTTCGTCTGCGATCCGCCTGGCAACTGCTCGAGGCTCTTCTCCGTAGCGGGTAATGATATCGACTAGCCTATCTCTAGAATAGTGATTAACAACATCCGCTGCGGTTCGCTCCTGGCGTTGGTCCATCCGCATATCCAGCGGTCCATCTGCCTGAAACGAAAACCCTCGCTCTCCTCTGTCGAGTTGTGGTGACGACACCCCCAAGTCAGCTAAAATCATGTCAAATTGTGTACCCTCGTTCACCAGGTCTCGCGCTGCCGAAACGAAATCTGTTTCGTACATCTGCGCCCCCTGCCGAACAATATCCTGCACCGCCTGAACCGCAAACGAATCGCGGTCAACCAATACCGAACCAGGTATATTTTCTGTTACTTCTAAAATCCGACGTGCGTGTCCTCCATACCCAGCGGTCAAATCCAAATAGGATTCGCCCTTCTGGGGCTTCAGAACGTCGCATACCGCATCGAGTAAAACAGGAACATGAACTGGCCCGTTCTCCTGTAACAGAGACGATTCCAGCTGTGGTGGAAGTTCTTTAATACTCATAGACAATAGTTATTATATCCTATTATCTACTCGAGATCACCTAACTGAGCGCCGAAGAGCGACAATTTTGTGTTTGATTTGCTTTTTTGTTTTTGTTTGCTTCTTCAGAGGCGAAATGTTTGTGCGAAAATGATAGTCAGAGACATACCATAAAATAAACATTTCGCGTTAAGAGACTTATGTGTGAGGTGGAGTTTTTTGGGAGGTAAAAGAAAGGTTCGCGCCTTTTTTAAAGTGGAGCGAAGTACCACGAGTCGTCTCCAACGCTCAGATAGTTGATCTCGAGAGTGTTCGTTCAAATTATTAAAGTACTTACGTAAATACAGAAAACTATGCGATCTTTTCCGGAGCGCCAACACGCCAGTATTGACCAACGCGCACCGCTACGATGTCGCGGTCAACACCCGCATAATCTAGCAAGTGCTGCTCGATAACCACCCGACCTTGTTTTTGGTCAAGCTTTTGCGTTACCTTGCCGCGCCTAAATCGCACGTTCAGATCCGCCAGCTCTTCGTCAAAGATATAGTCGCCTGCAAGTGCCGGCTCTACTTCCCTGTCCCATACCTGCTGAGGATACATATGGAGATACTCCCCGAATCCTCGCGATAATACGACGCCACTCGCAAACTCTGCCCGTAGTTCTGTTGGAATCGTCAATCGACGCTTATCATCCAGCTTTCGTTCAAAGTAGTCCATGGCTTTGTTGGCGATGCTCCCTTTGGATCTTATCGTTAAATTGTATTGTTTGGTTCGTGGTTTTTATTTTACAGAAGTTGTATTCTTCTGTTATTTCCACTACCCCTACTATACTACCCCCCGCTACCCACTTGCAAGCCTTTTGTACCCACTTTTTTACATTTTTCCCCAAAAAAAGACTTTTCCACAGTTTTGTGGAAAAGTCTAGTGTGTGTCGTCGTGTATAACGCTATATATAGCGTACCATAGCTTGTTGCTAGGAGTGCGCCGGGCCCGGAACCGACACTTTACAGCGAGTTTTTCCGCCGTCATTTCCTGCTGTATAACCAGTCGTCGATAGCGTGTTATTATCGCCACTAGTCTGGGCTGCAAGTCCGCAGTTCTTATTTTGACCTTCTAGCCAATAGGTAATCACCACTGGCTGTGACTGACCATCTACAAAGTAAGCGGAATAATATTGGTATATAATACCCATACGATCCTCACCGCTGCCAGGAACAGATTGGGGTAGATTGCCAATTTTTGCAAGCTCTTCCTTCAGAGTTATATCTCCAGCAACGACACCGCTGCCTCCAATACACCCTGACTGAGCGGCTAGTAGGCAGACGCCTATATAAGTCCCTGTTTGCGCCACCTTGGGATATGTCCCATACTCCGCCACATACGCCTCTATCATCTTCAAGCTCTGACTAGCTGCATTAATGATAGCGGTGTTCTTAGCTCTTTGTTGTATGTTCGTGTAGGCTGCAATGCTGATTGCAGCTAGGATTGCTATAACGACAATGACTATGAGTAATTCTACTATGGTGAAGGCTTGTTGTTTAGTGTGTATAGTGGGGTTCATCTTGTTCATGCTTTTAAGTGTACCCCCCCCGAGGTTGGTGTCAAGCAGGAAAATATATTACTCCTAGGCTATAATATCATCGCCAAAATGTTTCTTGAGTCGTGCGATGATTGAGCCGGGGTGACGGCCAAATGTTTGACTTAACACCTCGAGGTCAGGATTGAGCAAAAAATCCTGTTGCAATTTTTCGTCATCCTCTTTTGTCCAGGGACGAAAAGCATTGGGATATGTTTCGCGCATTTTCTCGATTTTCGCATGCCAATCACTCGACGGCTTTTTCTTGCGGGGCGCCTTTACCGCCTTCTTCATCTCCTTACGCAAATATTCATAGGTGGCGGCCGTTTCCTCGCTTTGCTTCCTCAATACTTCATCAATCGCCAGTGCATCCGGCGAGACCTCGAGTGCTTTACGATTAATGCCGTAGAGATATAAATTATTCAGATCACGAACTCGGCTCAGTGCAACATAACCCATGCCTTCAACGAATGCCTTTCTCAGGTCGATTTTCGCCGCGTCAAGCGTCATCCCTTGGCTTTTATGCACGGTAATCGCCCATGCGAGCCTCAGCGGAACCTGGGAAATACTCGCTCGTTTTCGCTCCCCGTCACGCAACTCCCAGGTGTCGGGAACCATCGTCACTTCTCGACCATTTCGAAATTCGACAATCGGATATTCGGTCAGCGGCTCGAAATCCACCACTGTGCC
>JARKOR010000056.1 GCA_029975625.1 Nanosynbacter sp.
TTGCCCATTCTGCCAGCCTATCATGACAGACTGTTCACAGATTTCCCCTGCAGGCAGACCACATTGTTCGAGCATTCTGGCGAGTTCATTGTTGAAGGAAATACAATAAAGAAGGCATATCTATCCCATTCGAATATTAAAAGAATAGGTCCAGGCGATCTGATACTATTCTATCGATCTGAAGATCTTCAAGCGATAACCTCAGTCGGTGTGGTGGAGTTGATACACATCGGCATAAATGATGCAGAAAAAATACTGCAATTTGCCGGAAAAAGGACGGTTTTTTCTCGAATGGAAATGGATAAACTCGTCGAAGAAGGCCCGGTATCTGTTTTTCTTTTCAGGCATCACATTCATTTTACAAAGCCATTAGGATTAGAAGAGCTAATAGGCAACGGCATACTAAAGGCGGCCCCACAATCGGCCATGGAGCTATCTACAGAAAGATACATAAAAATAAGGGAAAGGGGTGGGATCGATGGACGTTTTACTATCCATTAAGCCAAAGTTTGCGGAGTCCATCATCAATGGGAGAAAAAAATACGAATTTCGCAAGAATGCATTCTCCAAGAAAAATATAGGCCTAGTGTATATTTATTCGACCACTCCAATTAAAAAAATAGTTGGAATTTTTAGGATAAGTAAGATAATCGAGGATAAACCAAGCACTCTATGGCATCAGCTGAAGGATGAAGCAGGAATTTCTGAGGAAGAGTTTTTTGACTATTTCAAAAATCGAGAAGTGGGATTCGCTTTCGAGATAGTAAAAGTCGAAAAATTTGAAACCCCAGTAGATCCAAAGAATGTACTTCCCAATTTTGTCCCGCCTCAATCCTTTTGTTATTTAAAATCTTCATTTAAGCCAGATGACTATGAACGAAGCAAGAATAAGAGGATCTATGCAGATAGGTAATATATAAATACAAATCCACAGAGTGTTGCATCATGCCAAAAATACGGGGAACATGGGATCGCGATTTTAGCCACGCACATGAAAGGATGAAGGTTGCTGTTGAAAGCCTTGTTAGCACAGGCAGCATGGAAGATAGGCTCGGCAATGCTTTGCACACAATGTTTCATTTTCTACACGAAGACGAATTTCCTGAAGAATTGAGAATGGATTATCAAAGCATAATCTCTGAATGTTCAACAGTAACACCTAATGGCAACGAATCGGCTCTTGATGCAACGATTCGCCACATGAGTCCTCAGAAAAAAAAGGAAATAGCAGCAAGAATTGTTAACTTATATGACAGCATCGCTAGAGATTATTGCACTCCTGAATCATTATAATATATTAAGTATTCGCCTCTCCTCCGGCTCGGCATACCCTTGCCGCTCGGCCCCTCAGGATAGGCCCACATGTATGCGAGCACCCGCCCCGCGTGCTGCCGGCCATGCGGGCAAACTGGTGGTGGACCTGAGGCCTTTTGTGATCAAGGGGATACAGGGACAATTATAATATCTCGTAGAATAACTTGTTGCTATCTCGCAGACAGCAAGTCAGTTTCCGCTACGGAATATTCCTGCAAATTTTACAGCAAAATCGTCACGCTACCCGAGGCATTTGGGGAAACAGCCGGAAAAATAGAGTAGAAACATCAAAATATGGACAAAGTTCGCTATAGGGCCCATCGACCTCGAGTTATCGGAATCCTCTTCTATGTTCTCAACTCACTCTTGGGCTTTCTTCCTGTGATAAAATAGACGCAATTATATGCTGCAATACCTTTCTGCCAGATATATATTAAAACTAGAATAATAAAATTCCCAACGCAAGGAAAGAATTTAAATATAGCAAAAGTGTCTCTTGAGGATAAGGATGACAGAACAGCGATATGCAATCCTGATTGCCAGTAGTCAATTTGAAGATGATAATCTTCAGAAACTAAAATGTCCCGAAAATGACGTTGATGGACTTGATAGGATATTAAAATCCAAAGAATATGGCAATTTTTCAAATACATTCCCGTTAAAGAATTCCCCCCATCATAGGGTACAGGAAGAGATTGATCGGGTCATACAAACCGCAAACAAAGATGATTTGATTTTGATCTATTATTCAGGTCATGGTAAACTAGATCACGCTGGAAAGCTACACCTTGCAACAACAAATACCAATGCAAAGTATTTGAAATCAACCTCTATTTCTATTAATTTCATAAAAGATCTTTTAGATGATTCGAGAACTACTAAAGTTATCCTTATTCTGGACTGTTGTTATAGCGGCTTAGCTGGTGAAGCGTTTGCGCGAGGTGGATTTCATGAAGAACTTCAATCACTATCACAAGTAACCGGCACATATATCATTACCGCTTCAAGTGGAACCCAAGCAGCTTTTGAGAAACCGGAAGACGGTTATGGAGTTTTCACTAAGCATGCAATAGAAGGTATCACTAGCTGGGAGGCAGCCAACAAAGAAGGCAATGTCACAATGGATAGCCTCTATTCATATATCGACAAAGAAATGCAAAAAGAAGGCATCCAAAGGCCTATGAAGTGGGCCTTGGATGTAACGGGTGAATTAGTTATTGCAAGCAGGAACAAATCAAAATCGGCATTAGATAGCCAAAAAACAACCGACTGGGATTCTCTAACAAAAGCCCTGAAAGATAATGATTCAAACATCAGAAAACTGGCCGTGCAAGTTCTTAGAAATAATGGGATGCCTGCAGTAGGGTCCTTAATCCAAGCTCTCAAGGATGATGAAGATCCTAATATTAGAAAGGAAACTGCTGAGGCTCTTGGATTCATTGGAGACGTCAAAGCAATCCTGCCTCTAATCCAAGCCCTTAAGGATGATGATGATCGAGTCCAAGAAGAATCTATGAAGGCTTTAATAAAGATAGGAGTTCCTTCGATAGATGCTTTGGCCAAAGTTCTCAATGATAGAAATAATCAAGTCAGAAAGCATGCCGTGCAAGCTCTGGGAGAAATTAAGGATGCAAGAGCCGTTGAATCCCTGATCCAAGTTTTCACGGATAGTGATGTTGATGTCCTTGGAGATGCAGTATCGGCGCTCGAAAAGATCGGGATAGCTTCAGTTGAATCCTTGATAAAGGCTCTCAAAGATAGAGATAGCCAGATAAGAAAGCTCGCTGTGGTGGCTCTAGGTGAAATCAGAGATGCTAGGGCAGTAGAACCTCTGATCCAGGTTCTCAGCGACAATGACAGCAATGTTCGAGGTGAAGCGGCGGATGCCCTGAGCAAAATCAGTGATACCAGGGCAGTAGAACCTCTGATCCACGTTCTCAGCGATAATGACAGCAATGTTCGATGCAAAGCTGCATTGGCCCTGGGGGAAATTAGAGATGCAAAGGCAAGCAAACCTTTGATTCATGCTCTTTTGCATGATACGGATAGCGAAGTCAGAAAAAACGCTGCAATGGCTCTTGGAGATATTAGAGATCCAAAAACATCAGAGCCTTTGATACAGGCTTTTACAGATACTGATTATCAAGTCCGAAAAAATGCTGCAATATCTCTTGAAAAGATCAAAGTCGAAGGGATCATGAATAGTGCTGCAATCGAAATCCTCATGCAGTCACTTAAAAATGATGACAGACAAATCCAAGGATCAGCTGTAAGAGTCCTAACGAACACTTGGGCAATAGAGCCCTTGATCAAGAATCTGAAGAATGATGATGAGATCATCCGGCAGACTGCTGTTAGGGTTCTTGGGAAGATTAAAGCCGTTGATGCAGCAGAATCTCTAATTCAAATGCTTAAGAATGATCGCAGTGAAGCCGTGAGAGAAGAGGTCGCTATCGCTCTAGGAGAGATTAAAAGTCCGAAAGCTGTAGAACCTCTTGTTCAAGCTATTAAGAAGGACGATTATGAGCAAGTTAGAGAAGCGGCTGCTGTGGCGGTGGGAAGAATCAAATGATAAACAATGATTGCATATTTCAGTGCGCCCTATGAGTCTCTGCTTCATTTGAATGCCTCCTGCAATAGATAATTTTCATCCATTTGTGACATGGAAAAGCTGATAAACTTTGATGAGAAGATACCGATTTACACTTGAAGGGTGGTTATGATGGCAATAATTCTTTCGGTTTCTTCCCCGGAACTCAGCGATGAACGCGTACAGGCGCTTACTGGTGATTTATGCAGGACCATAACCAAAGAAACGGATGTTGAAGCGAAATTGGCCGAGGGGGTAGATCAAAAAGGAGCTAAGGGCGAGCCAATTTCTTTAGGACTAATTGTTTTAACTATCCTAAGCGGAGGATCAGCGGTCGGCCTGCTTGATGTAATAAAGTCCTACTTGGCGAGGGATTCCACACTAGAATTGACGCTTGAACGAAATGATGGGGCAAAATTGATCATAAATGCGAAAAACATGCGAAAAGAACAGATAGATGAAGCATTTAATACTTTTAAAGAATTTTTGCTTGAATGCTAAAGATTGCAGCCCAAGGCCAACCTTACACCAACGCTTCTCCTACTTCCGAGTGCCAGCCCCACGTACATGCGTGCGCCCGCCCGC
>JARKOR010000063.1 GCA_029975625.1 Nanosynbacter sp.
TTCGCTTTGCCGATGAGCGTTTCCAATTCGGAAAATCGTTTGTTTTTTGTCGTGAAGTCCGGAGCGTTATACGCATCGGGACGGGCTAGAAACTCGCCAAGACTTATTCGCTCAGATTCTAGCTCCGGAAGATTAAGGGAAATTTGTGTCATACCTCTTAAAATTATAGCATAAAAATATCCGCCCCTGACATGAGACGGATATTTTATGTGTGTGAACGGGTTATTTCTCAGTTTTTGCGGCTTTGTTCGCCTTAGCTTTTTTGGCCTTATTAGCCAAAGCTGCTTTTCGCTCCTGAGCGGCTTTTTCGCGAGCCTTAAAGCGATCGACGCGACCTTCGGTATCGATAATTTTCTCCTCGCCCGTAAAGAATGGGTGAGAAGCTGAGGAGATATGGACCTTCACGAGTGGGTACTCGTTGCCATCCTCCCACTTGATTGTCTCTGTTGTTTGCGCGGTTGACTGTGTCAGGAACGCAAAACCCGCTTGATCGTCGCTAAATACGACAGGGCGGTATGATTGTGGGTGAATACTGCTTTTCATAACTTTCGTATTGTACACGAGTAGAGAGGAAAAGTCAAAGGTTCGGGGTCTAAAACTACAGAGCTACCGTACCGGGCTGAGAATCTTTGAGAATTGGGCGCTGTCCGTTGAGCGAGGCTCTGGTTGGCTGACTAATGTTCCTTGGGGAAATGGGGCGAGTTTGCGGCCGGGCAGGCTGGGCGGGTGCCATGAACCCATCAATTGAGCGTGGACGCCGCGCCTGGACGAACGGTTGAGGCGTCGTCGTTTGAGGTCTTGTGGGAGTGGTGCTGGCAACCGCTGCCAGCGGGACCGCTTCGGGTATTTTTTGCGGCGCGACCTCGGAGGGTACGGGCGAGGATTGTTTTGGCGTAGTCGCGGCCTTTTTCACGCGCCGCTTTTCACGATGCGTACTTATGAGCACGCCAATCACCCCAAGTTGGTAAATAACAATCACCGGCAGGGCAATGACGGTCTGGTTCAAAGGGTCCGGCGTCGGCGTAATAATCGCTGCGATAATAAATGCCAGCACGATAACCCAACGCTCCGAGCTGAGAAGCTTTTTAGGAGGTATGGGTTTAATCCAATGAATCAGCATCAACAAGAGCGGCAACTGAAAAACAATTCCTAGTCCAAGGGTATAAGCCACAATGAAGTTCAGGTATGACTCGGCGGTAAGGGTTGGTTCGACGTAGGTACCGGCAAACTCCTGCAAAAAGTTGAGAGCTCCCGGAATTGCCAAAAAGTAGCCAAACGTCACGCCGCTTATGAGTAGCACGAGGGAACTAAGGAGAATGAAAGCCGAGTGCTTCTGCACTCGCTTCGAGAGCGCGGGACGCACGAAACAGTATAATTGGTGAATAACGATTGGCGCTGCCACGGCCAAACCAGCATAGATGCTGACGAGCAAAATGAAACTGAAGCCGCCGCCCGGAGTGAGGTACACAAGCTGTTGCCCAGCCAATGGCTTCAGGAGGATATTAATAATTTGGTCGCGAAACACATAGGCGAGACTCGCCCCGACGAGCAAAACAACCGTTGAGAGCACAAGGCGCAGCTGCAGCTCGCGAATATGGCTCATAATGGGCATGGTTTTCTCTGGTGATGAGCCACTCGTTCCTGCCATTGTCGTGACGCGCTATCCTTGTTTTGTTGTCTCGGCAGAGTCGTCTTTATTGTCGTCTGCTTTAGGATCGTCCTTTAGACCTTTGCGTAATTCCTTAGCAGATGAACCAAGGTTTTTTGCGAGTTTCGGCAGTTGCGATCCACCAAAAATAACCAATATAATAACGAGAATAAGAATAGTCTATGGCACGCCTACCCAAACCCGGCTCCGATCAAGGCAAATGGGGTGAAATACTCAATGACTATCTCTCCCAATCCCACACGGACACTGGAACTCTCAAAGATAGCAGTGTTGGTAATGCACAGCTCCAGACCAATAGTATCGGTACCTCCCAACTTCAAGACAACTCCATTACTACCCCAAAACTAACAGATAACGCTATCTCCACTACTAAAATTCAAGACAACTCCATCCTTCTCGCCAAACTCCAAAATGTCGGGCAACCTAATGGTATAGCTACCCTAGACACAAGCGGTAAGCTAAACGAATCCCAAATACCAGACAGACTCAGCGAAACCGCCATCACCAATGAGATTACAGAACAAGTGACGCCTTTGATTGAGCAGGTCGGGACCGACGCGCAGGCTGCCCTTGACGAAATGATCGTCTCTGGGCGCGTGGTGGGCGATGATCTCGTTCTGACTCGTGGCGACGGCACGGTGGTTAGTGCTGGCGATGTGCGCGGCCCGAAAGGCGACGACGGTGACACTGGCGACCCGGGTCCCGCCAACGTGCTATCCGTCGGCACGGTCACAACTCTGGATCCGGCACAGTCTGCTACTGCGTCAATCACTGGTACGGCTCCGACGCAAACCCTTAATTTGGGCATCCCGCGCTGATTGCCCAGGGTGGTGTCTAGCTGGGAGTACTACGGGCCTCACCGGCCAGACGTCCCGAACCGGTTCACTGTGGACGGGAGTCCCTCGGCGCTGGCGGCACTCGCCTGGATTAATGCTGCACCGCAAGGGGCGACA
This sequence comes from Nanosynbacter sp., assembly GCA_029975625.1. Lineage (GTDB taxonomy): Bacteria > Patescibacteriota > Saccharimonadia > Saccharimonadales > Saccharimonadaceae > Nanosynbacter. The sequence continues at coordinate 2,623 of JARKOR010000063.1, forward strand.
TACTACAGTGTTGATGGGCCGGAGGGTGCGTGGGTTTGGCGGAAGCGCGGCGCACTCTGGGTGTGCGTGGAGGGGGATACGGGGTGGATAGGTGTGTCCACGTTCCTGAACGGCTGGACGAACTACGGCGATGGCTACTCGCCATGCCAGGTGCGACGGCGCGGCGACAATCTGCTGGGAATCGTCGGCACAGTCCAGCATTCACCGGCGAGCAACTTGCCCGTGTTCAGTGTCGAGCCGTGGGGGTTGCTTGACTACGGCAGCCAGCACCTCACGTCAGCTGGTATGTATGTCACCGACAGGCGGAATGTGTGCACTACCGGCTCGGTGGCGGTAGGGCACTTGGGGCTGCAATGGATCCCAATCACTGGCACCTGGCCCATATCGCTGGCACTGTAACTTCGATTCTTAGGACACCAAACGATGGCATTTGACACGCTCACACCCGACGATCTGCGGGCTCTCATCTCGCAGGCAAGCGCCCAACTGTTCGCGATCAAGCAGGCGCAAGTCCAGGAACCATAAGGATAATCCATGAAAGGTGTAAAAATATACAAGTTTGCAATTGCACTAATCTTTTTTGAGAAAACGGTCGGACCCCTAAAATAGAAATCGCCAACAACTCAACAGCTCGGCCTCAGTTCTCAGTATACCGTGCGACAACTCGTTGAGGCGCAACAAATGTGTGCCTGGGTGTAATAGGGACATTTAGCCTCACCCTACATACTCAATGAGCTGCCCAGGATTCTCGCCAACGACATTTTCTTTCATGGCCTTTATGATGTCATTGGGTATGTGTAAACCCTGATCTGGGTTCTGCTGCGACAGGGTGGGATACTCCGCCGCTATTGCCACTAGACCCTGGCAACCAAGTCGTACAACCTCCTCGTTGCGGCGATATTGCTTTTTCCATTGCTCCTGGTGAGTATATGGGGGTAGGAGCCCAAAGTGAGCAGTCTGCGCCACGGAAAAAGCAATATACGGAAAGCTTTGTCCTTCGGGGGTAGTAATTCCTCTAGCCGTCCTTGCTCGACATCTTTATGAGCACTCATTCTTAGGTCTCTATGATATCTGACCATGCCAAGGTGTATCGTGTAATCAATGCGCTCATTGCGCATTGCGATAGAGGAGAGAATACCCAGTACATGCCCTGTTCTTGCTGGATGCCCTACGACCTCGCTATCAGGCGTACGATATACGTGAAATACAGGCTCCACATCTTCAATTAATGATTTCTTTCTGAAAATATTCATAGCTAATTATTATACATATAAGTTAACAGGAAAGACAGGGAAGGACAAGTCGGACTCGTTTTGAATGACCCGTTTTGTCGTCGTGACATGACGCGCTATCTTAAAAGACCCAAACTATCTATACCTGCTTCATCTGCTTGCTTTTTTGCGTCACCGAATACCGCGGATGGCCTGCATCGCCCACCCGGCAATATAGACTGAATCGCAACCTCGGCATACATCAATTCAAAGGCAAGTTCATAATAAGCTTGCTTGTCTTCAGGTGAAATATAGCCCCCCGTCTTGTCTTCTTTGTACATCGAGCTGAATGACGCGCGCTCGTCTTCTAGGATGCGTTCCAGTTCTGCTTGCGTAACACCATCCTCACTATACATTGTACCTTCTAATTCCATTGGTATGCTCATTTCCTTCGTATTTAAATAAGTTTACATTTTTAGTATAGCATACTTTTGACAAAAAAGCAATAGTCTCGTAGAGAAAGTATACTAAACCCCAATCTTTATCTATAGGGATAACCCCCGAAAGGTGTAAAAATATACAGTTTTACGCCTATGATACTGTCTTCTAAGAGTATTATCCCCTCACGAGTTTAGGGATGCTACATGCGCTGTCCTGAAATAAGCTCTCTGACCCTACGAAATACATCACAGCGCTAACTGACGCTATAAACCTAAAAAATTTAGCATAAGCACAAAGTTCTTCAGGTTTTTGGCAATACGTACTTTCAACCGGAACATGAAAATAGCCCACCGAAAGGACTCGAGCTGAATTGGGTGTGTGACGACCCGAGAGAACGCAGTTCTCAATCAGATCGAGCCAATCAGTGAGTTATTTTCGGTGGGCCTAGCGTCGGGTGAGCTCCGCGTGGAGCCCCACCAACTGCAGGGCAGCTATCCCCGTCATCAGGACGGCAAGTGCTGCGTTCAATGGACGCCCGTTCAGGACATAGTTGAATACATGAAGTACGGCTGTCACGAGGCAGACCGTAAACATAATAGCTAGGACTGTTGTCCTGGGCATATCGTCTCCTCCAACTCAAACAACTAAGGGCGACTCTCGCCCTTAGTAATCTTTGAACAAAGCTAATATATCACACATAGACAGAAAAAGTCAATACGTAGGTATTGACTTTTTATCCCGCATGTGCTACTATGTGTATATAGGTCAATAAAAAACAAAAAGGACAACCAACATGAGCGAAATAATCCAGCCAGTTCACGAAAACCACGTCAATACCCCAGAAGAGAAGACTCGACAGGAGTTACTGGATCGCGGGGCAGAGTGCACTAAAGTAGTCTACGGGAAATCGTTTGACATTGATGATACTTTACCTCCACTTGCACACAGCGAGCGCACTATAACAGGGGCCGATGGCACAGTACATGATCATCTCAGGGAAGATTTAATATCCGTCATCGGAGCGGGCGGGACTGGCGATTTGTTTGGCGTCATAAGACAGGAGAGCGTCGGGTCGGGTAACGTAAAATATATTCTTACGAGGTATCATGGCGGCGATCCAACCGGACCAGACAACTTAGGCGAAAACAACTTTATCGGAGAGCTAGAAATAGGTTCTAAACGGTTTCTCGAAGTCGGGCGGAATTTTCAAGATGGATTGAGCGACACGACCTCAAAAGGACAGTTTGGTGCGCGATTAGTAGAGGGGGAAGAGGGCAAGCTAGCCTTGGTGATTGGGGAAGGAAATAATGTGAATGGTGATAATGGCCGCTATAGGTATGATTCTACGAATGGAACATATGTTTATATGAGCGGCGTCAATACGGAAACTGCTGTTTATGATGGTAATAATGATGGCATTACTGAGGAGCATAGCCAACCTGAAACATCCGAGGCGCTTGGGAGTAATGAGGCATCATTGCCTGAGCACCTCATTGAACGTGCCACTGAAACGGGCGATTGGATGTCGCTTGCAAAAGCCGGTATCAATCCCTTTTCTGTCGATATAGGTAACACGTTGAACCCAGTAGGACGGGTCGCTGCTGGCGAAGAATTCAAGAGACGCGAGCGAGCTCGGAACAGAGGAGAGGACCCAGATGATCCAGAAACTGGACGGACAAGTACTGAAAAATCTACGGAGTGGGTGCTCGATAGAACGGTCAATCGATCATAGATAAAGCCAGACGCAGCGGAAAGGGCTGTCTCTGAGGAGATCCTAGGAGCCACAAGGACAACTTGGGTTACGCGGCAGTTGATTTCTTCTCTAAACTTTGCTATACTTACTCCTGTAACAAATTTTAACGACACAGCCCGGACTGCAACTCCAACCGCAGCGGGCGAGGAAAGAGGAGTAGTATGTCTGTAAATGTAGACATTAAGGAGCTGCT
>JARKOR010000071.1 GCA_029975625.1 Nanosynbacter sp.
GCTATTCCCAAGCTTTATCCAACCTGCTAGTCTATTTCTTCCTGTGCTGAAACAGCGACGATACGCCACCGGTGATTTGAGCAAGCATGCCGCCTTCTCGCGCGAGCTGCTGGCGAAGTTTTTCACGGGCATGCGGCGTCGCAACAACCTCGCGCCAATCTGGCTTTGGCCGAGCGGACTTATTTGTTAGCACCTCAATGGTATCGCCGTGCTGCAATTGATAGTCAAATGGGCGCATGACGCCATTTATCTTGAATCCGCTGGCACGGGCGGCAAGGTCCGAGTGAATCCGGTATGCATAATCAAGAGGGAACGCTCCCTTTGGCAAATCGTAGATGTCGCCTTTTGGCGAATTAACAAAAATACGATCGGCAAAAAGGGTCATACGAAACTTAGCCGAATCAAACTCCTTGCCTTCGCCGGCGCGCGCCGCCGCTTCTTGGAGCTCGCGAATCCATGCGAGGTCTGCCGGCAGGGCGGCAATCTCACCCTTGCGATAAGCATCGGTAAGCTTGTTTTCGTTGTAATGAAAGCTTGCTGCTAACCCGCGTTCGGCGTATTCGTGCATCTCGCGGGTACGTATCTGAAATTCGACAATCTGTCCGGTTGGAGTCTGTACGGTCGTGTGTAAACTTTGGTAGCCATTCATCTTTGGTTTCGCCACGTAGTCTTTAATACGGTCAAATAGCGGGCTATACATATCGTGAAGGACACTCAGAACAAGGTAGGCTGTCGAGATATCGTCAACGATAATCCGTAGTGCAATAAGGTCGTATATTTTGTCAATATCGCCAACTCGGTCTAACTTTTTAAATAAACTATAGATGCTTTTTACGCGTCCATCCATTTGAAAAACAAGTTTTTCGGCATTGAGTCTAGCGTTGACCTCGCGGCGCACTTTGTCGAGTTTCCGCTGGCTCTTTTTGAGGCGGCTATGCATCAGTACTTTCGTTTCGTTGAACACCTTTGGCATGAGGTACTTGAAACTTAGCTCCTCAAGCTGCACGCGAACGCGCCCCATGTTCAGGCGATCGGCAAGCGGTGCAAAAACCTCAATTGTTTCGCGGGCAATTTTCCGCTGTTTGTCAGGCGGCATATATTGGAGCGTCTGCATATTGTGAAGTCGATCCGCCAGCTTAATGATGATTACGCGCACATCTTCGCCGACCGCGATAAGTAGTTTTGTCAGGTTGTCTTTTGTTTCGGGCAGGTAGCTGCCGAGGTCGCGCATGCCGGAACGAGCTCTGGATACTTTCGTGACGCCATCAACTAAAAAGGAGATGTCTCGGCCAAAAAGCGACTCGATTTCTTGGAGCGTTACATCAGTGTCCTCGACTGTGTCGTGGAGAACACCTGCAATAACCGTGTCGACGTCCATACCCCACTCAATCAAAATCGCCGCAACAGTTAGAGGGTGAAGGATATATTTTTCACCGCTCATACGTTTTTGCCCCTCGTGCCGCTTCGTGGCAAAATCAATTGCCAGCGCCAATTCCAAAACCTCCGTTTCGTCATATACTTTCATTGCCAATTCTAATAATTCATCGCGGGTCATATGTTCTATTGTACCGCATCATGCTATAATGAAGAAAAGAGCTAATGCCTAAAAGGGAGGGAACATGGCACTAACACGAGTAGCGATTAATGGATTTGGCAGAATTGG
>JARKOR010000075.1 GCA_029975625.1 Nanosynbacter sp.
AGCCTGATTAGTCCTATGTTACACTAATACTATGTATAAACGAATTCTTCTCAAACTCTCCGGTGAACAGCTTCAGGGTAATAAATCAAGCGGCTTCGATGCGGAGCGAGCCAGATGGATTGCCGAACAAATCAAACCAGTCCTCGCAACCGGCACGCAAGTTGTCATTATGGTCGGGGGCGGCAATTATGTCCGGGGTAATCAAATCGCGGGAAATGGCATTCAGCCCGTCTCGGCCCACAATATCGGCATGCTTTCGACGCTCATGAATGCCATCGCTCTGTCCGACATTTTCAACGACGACGGGCTCCCGACCCGCCCGCTTTCAACCGTCGAGGTCAACCAATTCATCGACCACTACACCTTTCGCCGCGCCCTCAGCCATCTCGAAAAAGGCCGAGTCGTCATCGTCGGCTGCGGCACGGGCCGGCCATTCCTCACCACCGACACCGCTGCGCTCAATTTAGCGCTTGAAATGCAGTGTAATGTTGTAATAAAAACAACAAAAGTAGACGGCGTGTACGATAAAGACCCAACCAAGTTCAGCGACGCCGTCAAATACGACAAATTATCCTACCACGACGCCCTCAATAACCCCGACATCGCCGTCATGGACAAAGCCGCCATCGGCCTCGCCATGGACGAACATATCCCCGTCCTCATCTGCGATTTACTCACCAGCGGCAACATCGCCAAAGCAGCCAGTGGTGAACAAATCGGAACTCTCATTTCGTAATACTATCCGCGTTTGGCGGCCGTTTTTCCCATCAGCCCCATAGCGCGAAGACGGCGCTCACGGTCGCCTCCTTTCAACATCTCCTCAACCGCAGCCGACGGTGCGAAATCAGTATGCCGCAATACTTCTTTGTACACATCGAGAGGTTGACGGCGCCATAGCGACGGAGCGGGATGCATGTCATACGTACCTAACAATCGCAAATACTCTCTCGCGACATCATCACCCAATTCCAACGCCTTATCCAAAATCAACGCATGCCAGAAATCACGGATATCATTATGCCTGCGCCTCAAATCAATGCCATAAATATCCGCCTCTTCAACACCGCCCGCTCTATATTCCGCCAATAAGCGTACAGCCTTCAGGGCTAGTTTATCCCCTAAAGGATAGTCGCGTCCATGCTCAAACACGGTTGGGCGTATGCGATACTGTTCCATATCTCGAACCGCCTGTGTCGTTGCATATATTGCGTCACCCGTCGACAAGACTTGGTTTATGGTAAAATCTCGATTATTCATATACTCCGCTAGGCCGCCGATGACACCGACGCCATGTCCATAGGCAAAATCACGCGGCGAAAACCGCCGTGCCAACTCATCCGCGACCCGGCCATCAAAGCCATCACTTTTCCCCCAATACGCCAAGTCGACATCTCTCGGCGAGGGTATTGTCACATCAGGATGCACCAGCGCCTCAAGGCAATTTCGCGCCGCTCCCCCAGCTAGTGCATATCCCTCAGGTAACTCGCCCCGCTTGACACCGACATTCGCACGTTCAATAACAGAATCAGATAGCGGCAAGCGCCAAATATTACCCGTAATCTGCTCGCCGCCCCGCAACACATCGCGGCGCACAAACTGCCCCATAGTGTTGGGTGTTGGTCTCGGTTTTGCAATGAGTTCCGTCATGGTGATTTCTACTTGTGAATTTTATCTATTACTTCTTAGACTATCATGCGAGGAAAGCCTATTCTATCTTGAGGCTTTGCGCCTCACATTACCGCGACCCGTATTGGGTTCCCGCTGGCCTCGCGAGCCACGATTGCCGCCATTGTTCAATTTACCAGGTTGTTTGTGTAGCACAGACCATTGCGTATTATGACCCGGCAGTTCGTCACCAATGGTGCGTGGAGGAATTCGTCGTTTGGATGGCACCCAAGGGACGACTGGGTCCGGCGCAGACGGCACGTCTGGGCTGGGTTGTGGTGCAGGCGGCACGTCTGGACTAGGTTGTGGTACGGGTAGTACGTCTGGGCTAGGATCTGGTTCAGACGAGCCAGACTTTGATTTCCTTCGGCCAGGTATCACTGGGATTATCCCAGGGATAAGTACGAGCGACCCCTCATCCTTCTTGCTAGTCACTTCCACCCATTCACCTTCTTTATAGACCATCGTTGTCTCAGTCACTGTTCTATGAGCCTCTACCGTGATAGAAACATAACGGTGGTCTTTGAGCTGATTCAAGACATCAAGTTCGGCATCCGTGAACGAATCATGTTGGCCGCGATTCCAAGCAACTATGACATCTTGTACGCTCTCGCCGCGACGCTCTGCTAGCGCAGCAATCGCGTCGTTCAACGCTTCGTCCCGAGATTCCGTTCCGCCCGTTATCTCCATAGGTAATGTATCCATCACACCTTCGGCCGCCAGCTTCTCTGCGAATAAATCATACACCGCATCGGCTCGCTCCTCAGCCAAACTGACGTTTTTCTCGCTATCTACACCCAAGCCAGCACCAGGCTGGCCAGTTTGCCATGTCGTGTCATCCTCATCAGATGCAAAACCATGGAATTTGATAGCGTCAATTGTCCAGCCTTGCGCCAGTAATTCCTGCACAGCGTCAACCGCTGCATCGACCTCGCCCGCCGCATCTGCCGTCTCGCGTGCAGCAGGATCTTCGTCAAACAGACGCGCCCATATCATTTTTTGAATCTTATCAATATCTTGGATTGTCTCAACATGAGATTTCGTAACCTCCAGCCACGTGCCATCCTCTTGTTGTTCGTAGCTCGAGATAGTTACCGCATCAACACGTATTCCCGGCAGGGATGGTCCCCCTGACAGCACGTCATGCGTGCCAATGGTAGAGCTGGTGCTCGTTCCCGGTACGTTCGGATTAGCCGAGTGTACCAAAACCCTTTGCGGACCACGGTCTTCGGGAGAATTAGCCTGTATCGTACCTAGGGTGCTGAACAGCGCCGTCCCTGCAATCGAAGCAGCAGCAGCCTTCTTGAACGGCTCAAATCGACCGGCTTCTTGGCTCGTATCACCCGCTGGGTGTAGTTTGTTGTGATTTGACATTGTGGTGGTTCCTTGTTTTTTGATTAAGTTATGGTTGCATTATAGCAAACTATTGCTATTTTGTCAATATGTTTATGTTATAACCGCCCTCAGTTAAGCAGTCCCCGTGCTGCAAAAAGATACGATAGTCGTTCGCCCACCTCGCGACTACTTGAGAGGCAAATCTGATCTTTTACTATGCCAACATAGGTACTGCTTGACTGAAGGCGAAATAGGAGGAATAATGGGGGTGTTTTGACGAGACACCCCTCTGGAACTCGGCGAGGACTCGCCCTACTTGCGGATGCGGAAGCGCTCAGCACGCTGCCGCATCAGAGCGATGGCGTGCAGCTCCAGGCTGAGCGCCAGCATGTCGTCGAGCGAATCGACGACGTAGAGGCTAGCGAGGCTCAGTTTTTCGAGGTGCTTGCGCACCAGTGCCCGCGACCGTAGCGACTCCTTGCGGGCCACCGGATCGTTGAGCGCCGGGTCCAGCTCGCGCTCAATCATCACCACGAAATCGCGGTGGCGATTGAGCTTAATCGCCTGCAAGGCCGAGAAACCCGTCTCGGCCAAGCTACCGGTGCCATACGTCTCCCCGGTAATCGGGAAGAGGATGATGGCATCCTCGGCGAGGTGGTCGGCCTCGATTTCGGCGTCCTCAGGCTTCCAGTCCTCAACCTGAGGGTTGAAGAACTGGATGCCCAGTTCGCCATAGCGCTTCATAAACGGGTCACGCCACCGCGACCCGCCACAGGTGCCGAACAAACCGACACAGGGCTGGATGATTTCCATCATCTGCCTTTCTGGAGTCTCTACTGTTCTTCGAGCCCTCCCCTTCACTATAGTTTTTGCTATAACAATTCGTGAGGGCTTGAATTACCCAAGATAGTAATGTACAACCTGTTTCGTCCTTTTGGACTCATCAGCACGGACACACATCCGTGGACAGTTTTCGCCGGAGGCGGGAGTTTTAAGGAGAACTCGGGGTTCTCAACTTGTTTGCTCCCGCCTCGCGGCGGAGTGTGACTGCTGCGGGATATCCCGCTTGCTCGGGCGAAGTCACAATTGCCCGTTCTTACCTTGATTCGCTCAAGGGGAAGATTTTAAGCTGTGCCCTTCAGTCAGCGACCTTTCGAGCGTAGGGGTACGCCCAATTTTGGCCCTTCGCGGCCTTTCTAGCGAGCCGCTCAAGACGCGGCGGGTCATCCACGACCCTGCTTGCCCAGGTGCCGTGGTGGGGCAAGCGGCGCCAGTTCTTGCCCACCTGGGCGAGAGCATACAGCCCTTCTGGATCAGCGTCGTCGACGCGAACCAGCGAGACCCTACTTCCCTCCCGAAGGAGAAAGACGTCTCCTGGCGCTAGCCGGGTTTCCCCCGGCTTCCATAGCCCAGGCCTGAGTACGGTCTCTACCCAGACCTCAAAGGCCGTTTTGTGGTTGTTGGCTTCTTGCCGACGGACCTGCGCGTTTTTGCGCAGGTCCGCCGCAAGCGCGACGAAGACTTCAAGGGCGCCCGCCGATGGGGAAATACCATGGATTTTCCTGTGGTATTGACGCACCGCCCTTCTCGCGGTCGTGGTGCGTCCTATATCTATCTTATATCCGTTGAACAGGAACCAACCCTCCTCGCCAGTTCGGCGAACCACCTCTACGGCCTCCTTGGCCGCGCTGTCAATTTCCCTTGCTGCCTGGATCTCGATATACCGGGCCATGATGGCCTCCTTCCCGCCCCTTTTGAGGAGGCGGTCGTTGTTTTTGCTATTCTCCAGCATGAGTTATTTTATGCTCTACTGGCGCGCAAGGGAATATTAACGAGAACCCTTGGCGTTAGATTTAGACTGCGGGCGCACCACAGTTTTTATTTAGTTTTAAGGTACTGAACTTTCTTCTTGAAAGCTCACGTCCGTATACAAAATTTGTACAAAGGGTGAGATTTCAAGGAAATTCCCCGTTTTTACAGAACGGGGAAACTGGGTTCTTTTCGACATCTCTTTTGGAGACGGATGGCGAACCGCCATGTTGATGTGCTTTTTGAGAGCGGTACACATCGTGAGAATAACCGCACTGTTTTTTAGAGGGACAGCTCCCTTGCTCCATTTTCTGCTTTCGCAGTAACCAGCCCCGAGCTAGGGACGGTTATGGAGAGCTACCGCTTCGCGGGCTTCCTCTCCAGATCAGCCACACGGCCAATCCAGAAATTCCGCTCCGAGAAGCTCTTGCTCTCCAGCAGGCGCTTGAGCGCCCGGCGGAGCCGCTTCTCCATAGTTCACCTCCTTTCAAAAGGTGAGATTTGGAACGAAAGCACTACCCTGCTTCACGTCCCGCGACAATGACCAACCCCGGGTAGGGGGACGAGCGAACTCCTGTAAGAGATACTGAGATGTCCCCTAGGGGACATCTCACCAGAGCTCTGGTGAGTCGATCGCGGAGTATTTTGGCCAGCTACTCCTGCTGGGCGATCATCGTCAGACGGCGCCGAAGCCCGTCACGCCGATGATCCGGCCGCCCTCGTCGCGGACGGCCTCACCGACGACCAGCAGGTCGTCGGTGGACCGCCCCTCCGCCAGGGCGGCCGAGGCGGTGATGAGGCTGACGACCAGCCTCACCCCCTCGACGGGCGCGGGCAGGTCGCCCGTCCCGCCGAAGACCGTCTTGGTGACGGGCACGGTCTGCCCGTTCACCTCGACCGTCCCAACGGCCTCGACCGAGGTGGTGGCTCGCGCCACCCCCTCCGAGGCCAACTCTGCGACGATGCGGAATTGGCCCGTCCGGGCACCGCGGCCGAAGCCGACGGAGCCGGTGATTTCGCCTGCCGGATCCTCGGCCAGAAGGACAAGGGCATGCGGGGTCAGGTTCTTGATGGTCATTTTGGTCATTCTCCTGTCAGTAAAGGGTACTTGTATAGGTTTCCAACCCCAAGTCCCAACACGTGTGCATTTGCACTGGGTGTCGTGTCTGATCAGGTCGCT
>JARKOR010000080.1 GCA_029975625.1 Nanosynbacter sp.
CATACGCCGTGGAGTCTTTTTATGGGCTTATCGCGTGAAATAATATTTATCAAAAAAGGAGAACCATCCAAATGGCAGGAACTTTCGACCGAAGTAAGCCACATGTCAATGTTGGTACTATGGGCCACGTTGACCACGGTAAGACAACCTTGACAGCTGCGATTACGCATGTGCTTGCAAAGCGTCTTCCAAGCGACACAAACCAACCACGCGACTATGCGGATATCGACAACGCGCCCGAAGAGCGCCAACGCGGTATTACAATTGCATCTTCGCACCAAGAATATGAATCAGAAAAGCGTCACTACGCACACGTTGACATGCCAGGACACGCTGACTATGTCAAGAACATGATCACCGGTGCAGCCCAGGTTGATGGCGCTGTGCTAGTTGTCTCAGCAGCTGACGGCCCAATGCCTCAGACTCGCGAGCACGTGCTGCTTGCTCACCAGGTTGGCGTGCCAAAGATCATCGTATTCCTAAATAAGATGGACATGGCCGACGAAGAAATGGTTGAGTTGATTGAAGAGGAGGTTCGCGAACTTCTTGAGAAGAACGGTTTTGATAAAGATGCTCCAATTGTTAAGGGTTCCGCTTTGAAGGCGCTTGAGGGCGACGAAAAGTATGAGGACGCTATCATGGAGTTGGTCAAAGCTATGGATGATTACATCCCAGAGCCAGCTCGCGACATGGACAAGCCATTCCTTATGCCTATCGAGGACGTCTTCTCAATTAAGGGTCGTGGTACAGTTGCTACGGGTCGTATTGAGCAGGGTATCGTTAAGCTTAACGACGAAGTTGAAATCGTTGGTGTTCGCCCAACTCAGAAATCCGTCGTCACCGGAATTGAAGCCTTCAAGAAGCAGCTTGACCAAGGTCAGGCCGGCGATAACGCAGGTCTATTGCTTCGCGGTATCGAGCGAGATGACATTGAGCGCGGTCAGGTCTTGGCTAAGCCGGGTTCAATTACCCCTCACACTGAGTTTGAAGCTGAAGTGTATATCCTTAAGAAAGAAGAAGGCGGACGCCACACTCCATTCTCAAAGGGTTACAAGCCTCAGTTCTACTTCCGCACAACGGATGTCACTGGTGAGGTTGAGCTTCCAGCTGACAAGGAAATGGTCATGCCTGGCGATACAGTAACCTTCAAGGTTAAGTTGCTCGCCCCAATTGCCATGGAACAAGGTCTTAACTTCGCTATCCGCGAAGGCGGCCGTACCGTCGGTGCTGGTGTTGTGACAAAGATTGTAAAATAATCTCTTATTACAGCCCAATAAAATACCCCTGTTTGTCAGGGGTATTTTTATGCGTGAGAATATGTGAGCATGAGCGCGAAAATACTTGACAAAAAGAT
>JARKOR010000084.1 GCA_029975625.1 Nanosynbacter sp.
ACATAATTAGCACTCGCACTTGACGAGTGCTAATTTGTTTTATACACTAGAGATAGAATAATAGTAATATAAGGAGGATATTGATGAGTACACCTATTACTCCTCTGGCGGACCGAGTTGTTGCGGTGCGCGAAGAGGCAAAAACCCAGACAGCTAGTGGCATTTATCTGCCTGATAGTTCAAAGGAAAAACCTAGCGTGGCAGAGGTAAAGGCAGTCGGCGAGGACGTTAAGCATGTCAAGGCGGGCGATAAAATTATTTATAAAGAATACTCAACGACCGAACTAAAAATTGACGGCACTGAGTATCTAATTGTCAAGGAAGATGACATCCTAGCAAAGGTTGCGTAGGAAGGGGAGTTTAGTATATGGCAAAGCAAGTATTTTACGATGATGATGCGCGTGCCCGGGTTTTGGGCGGCGCGAAGGCGTTATATGACGCAGTTAAGGTAACATACGGACCAAAGGGACGTAACGTGGTTATTGCCAAGAGTTACGGCGGTCCGACGGTAACGCACGATGGCGTAACGGTAGCAGAAGGAATTGAGCTGCCAGAAGAAGAGGGCGAAACGCTTGGATTTAAGGTTGGGGCTGATTTAATTAAGCAGGCGGCAAAGAACCTCAACAAGCAGGCGGGAGATGGAACGACTACCGTCACCGTCCTTACTTATTCAATCTTGAAGGAGGCAAACCGATTAATTGCTGCTGGACATAACCCGATGGAGCTTCGCCGAGGTATCGAGCAGGCTGGTGCGGAGATTGTTAAGAGTCTCGACAAACTTGCCGAGAGCATTGAAGGTAAGAGCGAGCGGGTAGCCGAAGTAGCGACTATTTCTGCCGGTGACAGCGAGATTGGTAAACTTATCGCAGGCGTCATTGAAAAAGTTGGCAAGGATGGTGTTGTTACTGTTGAAGCGGGACAGGGTCTTGATCTTGAGGCTGAGGTGGTTGAAGGCTTTAGCTTCGATAAGGGCTGGGCTAGTCCATTCTTCGTCACTGATACGAGTCGTCAAGAGGCTGTCTACGAAAAACCTGCCGTGTTGATCACCGATAAGAAGATTTCAAGCGTTCAGGAGTTCTTGCCGATGCTCGAGAAGTTGGCGCAAACTGGCAAAAAGGATGTGGTGCTGATTGCCGATGAGGTTGAGGGCGAGGCGCTCAGTATTCTTATTCTTAACAAGCTGAAGGGTGTATTTAATACCGTTGCGGTTAAAGCTCCAAGCTTTGGCGATAGGCGAAAAGAGATTTTGAATGATATCGCCGTACTTACCGGTGCTACGGTTATTTCTGACGATCAAGGTCTGACCTTTGAAAATGCCGGAATTGAGGTACTCGGCTCGGCGCGCAAGGTAATTGTCGGTAAGGACGAAACAACGATTATTGAGGGTGCCGGAAAACCAAGTGCCGTCAAGGAACGAATCGCGCTCATCACTGCCCAGGGCGATAACGCCTCAAGCGACTATGACAAGGAACAGTATAGTAAGCGTGCGGCTGCTTTAAGCGGTAAGGTTGCGGTTATTAAGGTAGGCGGCGCAACCGAGACGGAGATTGACGAGAAGAAATTCCGCGTTGACGACGCTGTGGCAGCCACAAAGGCTGCTCTCGCTGAGGGAATCGTCGCAGGTGGCGGTGTTTCACTGGTTAATTTATCCGCAAACCTAAAGGTAGCCGGTTCAGATAGCATTGCTGCTGGCCGACAAATCTTGAAAGACGCTCTCCGTCAGCCATTCCTCCAAATCATGCGAAATGCCGGGCTGAACGCCGATGCGTTGCTTGCGCAAGTTGAGGCTGACAAACCAGGGTTTGGCGTTAATGTTATGAAGCCGGAGAAGGGTATGATTGACGTTAAGAAAGATGGGGTTATCGACCCAGTTAAGGTTACCAAGGAAGCGGTTCAGAATGCAGTGTCAATTGCATCAACCGCTGCCACGATGGGCGCCCTTGTAGTCGATATCCCTGAGAAGGAAGCACCTGCAATGCCTGCTGGCGGTATGGGCGGCATGTACTAGTCAGCTGATCTGCATCGACACTAAATGGCACTCCAGAAGCGGGGTGCCATTTTTTAACGCATATGATTGACCCTGGCGACAGGTCGCTCTACAATACGTCCATGGAAAAACCGTTACTTGAGCAAACGCCGACTGCTCTCGAAAGACAGTCGGGACGGTTTAATCGGGTAGTTAAGCGACTTGCGGTTGTCGGGGTAGGCATGGCAACTCTTAACACAGGCGGGCTAATG
>JARKOR010000089.1 GCA_029975625.1 Nanosynbacter sp.
AATCTCATCCTCCGTGTGGACATCGAGGACAATTGGCACGCTATCGATATCTGCGAAGTGCTTGAACAACAGAGCTTTGCCTTCCATGACAGGCATAGCGGCGCGTGGACCGATATTTCCTAGGCCGAGTACTGCTGAACCATCCGAAATAACCGCGACGAGGTTGTTTGTCCAGGTGTAGACGGGCATAAGGGCGGGATCGTTTTTAATGGCCCTTGAGACAGCCGCAACACCTGGCGTATAGTAGGCGCTTAATTTTTCTCGATCAAGCTGGGATGTATCGCGAAGCGCGGTGGTGATTTTACCTTTGTATTCTTTGTGTAGTTTTAGAGCTAATTCATCATAATTCATGTCTTAAGTATAGCATAAATTGCTTGTTCTTAGGGGATTGCCGTCGCTTTGCTTGCGTATTACAGGTGTTTCTGGTACAATGGGTAACTGATTGTATGAGAATAAATAGTTCCTGGGTTTGGACAGTGTGGAGCCGCAGCCATACAACTGCGTGGCCAGCTAGCATCGGACTTGGGAGATAAACGAGGAAAATTATGAGTTTTGAACTAATCAACAAAGTAAATCAAGCCCAGAAAAAGCAGGCAGTCGTCGACGCGCGTAGCGGTGATACAGTTCGCGTGCACCAGAAAATTAAAGAAGGCAACAAGGAGCGAATTCAGGTGTTTGAGGGTGTGGTGATTCGCACAGACAACAAACAGTCGCATACTTCTCGTATTACCGTGCGAAAAATTGCGTCAGGTGTTGGGGTTGAGAAAAGCTTCTTGCTCCATAGCCCACTTGTTGAAAAAGTTGAAATTGTCCGCCGAGCGAAAGTTCGCCGCAATTTCCTAAGTTACCTGCGTGAACGTTCTGGCAAGTCCGCGCGTCTTACGGCAAAGAACTTCGATCGTGCTGCGGTAAATGATGTTCGCGACGCCAAGGCAGAAGCAGAGGCAGAGCGCCTGAAAGAAGAGGCTGCGAAAGAAGCTGCTGCAAAGCAAGCTGAAAAAGAAAACGCCAATGCTGAACTTGCGGCCAAGCAAGCCGAAGTTGAAGCCCGACACGCCGAAGCGTAAGGTTACTGAGAAAACAAGAATCCCCGGAACGTCTCCGGGGATTTTTATTATGCAATTCGCTTCTCAAGACGCAGAATGCGTTTTTCATGATTTTGAATCTGTTCGGTGTGGTCCGAGACCATCTTGTCTTGCTCGTTAAGCTCGCCACCAACGGCATTAAGAATCTCGTCAAGTCGTTCATCTTGCTCATCAAAACGCTTGTCGAGTCGCCTCTCCTGCGCGTCTAACAGGGAAGTCATCAACTGTTTTATGTCCGCTAGGTCGTCGCTAGTTAAACTCATAGTTTGATTATACATGCGATTGGCTGGAAATAGCAATACGAAAATATAGCGAACCTTCCATAACTTCGTGCCGTAGCGAGGTAAGGCTCCACTCCCTTATTCCTCGATAAATCCGCCACTTTGGCGGCTCCAGAGCTTCGCATATCTGCCGTTTTGTTTGAGCAGGTCGGCATGTGTGCCATCCTCGACGATGCGACCGTCTTCGAGCACGATGATTCTGTCCAACTTAGCGATGGTTGAGAGGCGGTGCGCAATGACGATTGATGTTTTGCCCTTCATCAACTGCGCCAGGGCTTTCTGAATCAGTTGCTCCGACTCAGAATCTAGCGCGGACGTCGCCTCATCCAATATGAGAATTGGGGCGTTTTTCAGAATCGCGCGAGCAATCGCTACTCGTTGGCGCTGGCCGCCGCTGAGTTTGATGCCGCGCTCGCCAACGAGTGTCTCGTAACCCTTCGGCAGATTTTCGACAAATTTATCGGCATGGGCCTTCTTTGCGGCAACGACGATCTCTTTCTGTGAAGCGTCAGGCCGAGAATAGCCGATATTCTCCGAGATGCTACGATGAAATAAGAGCGGCTCTTGCGGCACATAAGCGACCACGCGATGAAGCGATGCCTGTGTTACAGAGGAGATGTCCGTCCCATCGATGGTAATTTCGCCGCTAGTCGGGTCAAGAAACCTCAATAGCAGCTTCGTCAGCGTTGTCTTGCCCGAACCGCTCATACCAACGATACCTACCTTTTGCCCTGCCGGAATCACTAGGTTCAATTGCTTAAACAAGAGCGTGGGGTTATCGTCGTGATGAAACGAAACATTGTTGACAACAATTTCGCCGTGTTTGATGCGCAATTGGTCGCTCGATGTGTCAACGATTGAAGTCGGCTCAGCCAGTGTCTCGAGCATTTCTTCAGAATCACCCGTCACTTGATAGAGCGAGCGAAAGACATTGGTAATATTCCAAATCTCCCCGATGAGATTGAACGTGTAGGTCAACAGCAGATATACCACAGCTGCGTTCGCCGCGCCCGTTTGCACTGTCCAGATGGAGAAAACGAGCACCGAAATACGAATGAGGGCGATGATGAAGGAATACACTGTTGAGGTGCCGATGAGGCCGCTGCGCACATAGTATTCCTTTTCGACCATCGTGTCCACTGTTTCGTTGAAGCGACGTTGTTCGTATAACTCCCGACTGTCAATTTTCACGGCAAACATGTTCGATATCGAGTCCGAGAGCCGAGCGGATATTTTCGTGTAAGCTTTGGCACGTTCCTCCCGACGGGACCGCATAAACCGCGTGCCATAATACGCCGTAATTGAGAAAATGATTATAAAAATCACCAAAATAACAGCGTATTGCCAAAATAACAGTGCCGTACCGATGACGGTCGCGACAACCGATGCGACGATAAATAACACTTCATAAACGGTCGAGTTCCAGAATTCTATAAACGCTGCAGCAATTTTATTAACCCGCGCGACGAGTGAACCAGCAAAATTGTTGTTATAGAAGTTGAGTGACTGACGAGTCAGTTTCTCGTACGTTTCGCGATATATCGCGCGCGACCCCTCGACTTGTACAGCCCAGACCGCCCACAAAGTCACCCGAGACCCAACCACTTGGGTCAACAGCTGCAGCACACCATAGACTATGATCATCCACCAACTCGAGGCAAGCGTCACGGTGCCATTCTGAATCCCGAGCAGCAGCGCCGCGATAATCAGCGGTGTTATGTAGCGCTCTAGTATAATCGACGTCGGCGCCACGATGAAAGTCAGCGCCACAAGCTTCGGGTAGCGCATCGCTTGCTTCCAGTGAAACGCCAAGATTTGTTTCGTTGTGATTTTTTCTCGCGACATGTAACTTTAGTGTAACAGATGAGACCAGTGTGATACAATATGTATACACGATGAGTATCAACCGCCAAACACTGAAGTTCTATTGGCACGAGATCCGTAAGCACAAAACGAGTTTTTGGGCGATGGTGTTTTTCGTGCCGCTCGCGGGGCTGTTGCTCGACACGCTTCTGCCCTATTTCCTGACGCAGGCCGTCGGAACGTTTACTAGCAACAATACCGAGCTCATGTGGCAACTGCTCACAATTGCGGCGGTAGTGGCTCTCGTAGGCGTGGGGTTAAACTTTCTAGGGTTTCAATCGTTGGTTCATCACCAAGTCCGCGTAAGAAGCGACCTAACGCAAACAGCCCTCAGGGATATCCTCGCCAAAGACAATGCGTTCTTTTCTAGTCAAAAGATTGGCGCCTTGATCGGGAAATTTATCGACTTTGTAAACGCCCACGAGGGTCTGCAGGATCTCGTCGTTATTCGCACTCTCATCTTCTCGCTCAACATGGTCGTCGGTATTACGCTCATTTTCATGCATTCGTGGGTATTAGGGTGGATTGTTCTCGGGCTCATTGTCGGGCTGCTCATCGGCATTCGTGTTTCCCTGCGGCTGCGCCAGCCTCTGCGACAAGCGCGTA
>JARKOR010000101.1 GCA_029975625.1 Nanosynbacter sp.
AAGGTGCACATCAACCCCGGCTATTCGGTAGATGCCCAGCTGAAGGTGCAGAGCATCGAGAGGCCTTCTCTGCAGTATAAGCCGCTGCTGCACAGCAGGGGCTACATCATCGTGGGCCTTGACCCTGGCACCACCACCGGCATTGCCGCCCTGAAACTGCGGGGAGAATTGGTCGATCTGTTCTGCTCCCGGGCTATGTCCTCATCCGATGTGATCGAGTGGATCGCCGCCAGGGGAAGGCCGCTGATTGTGGCTACCGACGTCTCGCCCACACCGGGGGCGGTGGAGAAGACCAAGAGGGCCTTTAATGCCGTCTTATTCAGTCCGGGGGCGGATATGGCCGGGGAGGAGAAGATAGCCCTCGGAAGAGAGGTCGGCTACAAGAACGACCATGAGAGGGATGCTCTGGCTGCCGCTCTGTCCGCCTTCAGGAAGTACAAGAACAAGTTCATCCAGGTGGAGAAGAAGGCTCCGGCGGAGGTAGATCCCGATGAGATCAAGGCACTGGTGGTCCGGGGTTACTCCATTGAGAACGCCATCGCCGAGTTCACCCAGCCAACCCCGGCGGAGGGCAGGCCGGCCGCCCCGGCGGCCTCCGGGGCCGCGACCCCAGATCCGGATACCGCCGGCCTGAGGCAGCATATCCAGCAGCTATCCGAGCAGGTGAAGACCCTGCGCACTTATGTGGATGAGCTGCAGGCCCAGCTGGCAAAGAAGGATGCCGATCTGCAAAAGGCGAACGTGAGGCTGGACCGGCTGAAGGATAAGACCTCCAGGGAGATCAAAAGGGATCATGAGATCAGGATCCGGGACAAGGAGATCGGACGGCTGCGCTCCATCCTGCGCTCGGAGAGGAAGTACACCAAGAAGCTGAAAAAGAACGCCGTCGCCCGGAAGAAGGCGGAGAGGATTGAGGAGGTCAAAGGGCTGCGCCGTCTGAAGCCGGTGGCCGCCTTCTCCAAAGAGGCGGTTCTGGCTGCGGCGGAGCGCTACTCTCTGGCTGAGGGGGACCTGGTCCTCTTAGAGGACTCCAGCGGCGGGGGAAAGAGCACTGCGGAGATGTTTCGGGAGAGGGGGGTTGCCGCCATAGTGGCAGAGGGGGAGATGGCCCAGGCGATGCAGGAGTATTTCCTGGACCTGGGCTTGCCAGTATTCACATCCGCGGAGATTGCGGTGCAGAGGATCGACAGCCTGCCATTCATCCGGCCGGAGGAGCTTGAAGCGGCGCGGGAGAGGTGGGAGGTGCAGCAAAAGGCCCGGCAGGCGAGGCTGGAGGCGGAGAAGCTGGAGAGCTTATTCCAGGATTATAAGGTGGAGAGGATGAAGGAGGAGAAGAGGAAGAAGAGGATGGGGGGGAGGGAGAAGATGGGGGAGGGGTATGATTGACTTTCAACATCGTACTCTTAAGAAAATAAGCTGGCTTAATAATGGAGGAGAGAGAACTTTCTGCACTTTAAAAGGAATGCTTGGATCGCAGGATTGCCAGTACGAAGAAGCTTGCGGATGAGGTTAGCATTTGGGAGCAAGAGCGGAATGCAATTTTTGCAGAGCTTCAAAGTGAAAATAGATCCTAGGACAGCTCATGGATTTCTTGTCGTCTCTTGACCTCTGGTGTAATAAAAATATCCATGAGTTGGTTAAATGCTGGTTGGTAATTTATAATTTCACCTTCATTTTTCTGCCATAAAAACAAGACAGTATCACGTATTTATTAATTCATCGATGATAAGTGGGAGAATCTCATCCCTTACGACCGGCATCGATTGGCTGCAAAAAAGCGCTCATGTCCTGGGGCTCACGAAATAAAGAATTGGACCGCTAAGGCACCTGCTTGAAGAGGATGGTGGTGGAATAAACTTTAAACCGGGCCGACCGCCAGATGAATGGATTTAATAAAAAACACTGAAGACGACCAATAGATTAATCAAATAATCTCATTTATAGAATTAGGAACCGGAGGGAATAGACTGAAACTGCATATTATCAAAGGGCCAGCTCTATCAGGAAAGACTAATTATCTAGTAAGAGTAATGGAGCAAACTCACCGCGAAAATCCCTTGTATTACACCTTTCTGGGGCCAACTGGTGAATTCGTAAAGGAGTTCTCAGAATGGTTCTCAAGGGGTCTGCATTCATCTGTCCCAAGGGGGAGTTTTATGGTGATAGACCAGTTTGCTGATGAGGTCTATGGCCATACCCATCAGGAAATGATGTATGTCGATAAGCACCTTCTGAATGTGTTCATAGCTAATATTCTCGGATCGGCAACCCAAAAAGATTTGGGTCCTTTCTATCCGCTCAAAGATTCCCCTGGCTTGATAGCTTTCGTCGCTGAAGCGGTGATGCAGGCCAAGGACGAAGGAGAGGCTGCCCTTATGGCAAGATTGGCCAATGATACCGCCCGATCTCTGGTCAAATATGCACTCAGGGAGCTTGATACGGTTTACCGGGCAAAACTCTATGATACTTTTGATGCCTACGTGAAGATAGACCCTGAGGAAATCAAAGATTATTTGGCTTCTCGATGCAGCAAAACTCTTTTCCTTGACGGTTTCACCAATCTCTCATGGGCTCAGATGATATTTCTTTCTAAGGTCATACCTCTTTTCCAGGAGACTTTCATGACACTGGACCCGGTCTATGTGGATAGGGAGAGATGGAGCAAATTCCTGGAATCGCTCTCGATTCAGTCTGTGAAAGTCCTGTACGAGGAGCTCGCATCCTCTCCAAAGGCCGCTGGGCCCCTGGAAAGGCTCTTGAAAGACCAGGGACCGACTGTGAAATTGGAAGGCGATTTCATCCAAATTGCCTGCTTTAAGGATCCTGAGGCGGAGTTGATACAGGTCTGCCGGGATATCAAACGGCGAATTGTGGATGACGGCATGAAGCCCGGGGAGATCGCCGTGGTCCTCAACAACTTCTCGGAAAGGGCAGGGGAGTTCTCCAGGAAGCTGGAGGAATATAAAGTTCCAGTAAAATTGAGCGGTGAAGAACCTTTATCGAGCAGCATTGCCATCCAGCTTCTTATTCTGCCTTTCCGGACAGCTTTAGCTGGCTATCCCTCTCATCTGCTCATATCAATGCTCGATCACGGCCTGGGACTGCCGGAGGCAGCACAATTCGATCTTGACGGTCTGGAAGCTTTAGCCAGGGGAGCGGGGCTTTACATTGGTCCAAAGAGGAGTTCTCTGGAGGACCGGAGAAGAGAGTGGAAGGCAAAACTGGAAGGCCATCTTGCCGCACAAAAGCAGAGGCTTGAGGTTCTGGCTCAGGATGATAGCGTTTATGATAGCGATCTTCAGGCTAATGAGGCCAGGATCCTGCTTTGCCAGGAGGTGCTGCAAAGATCCGGCCAGCTATTTGAGGCTCTGCAGGAGATCGAGAAGTTCAGGGAAGGGGAGACCGATTTTGAGCGGTTCAAAAAGGAGCTAACCATCTGGATGGAGCCACTTCGAGTTCGTTTCCTTTTTCTCGAAAATGCAGATCTCGGAACAGAGGCTATGGCTATAGCCAGATTTGAGCAGTTGCTGGATAAGCTGGAGGTCCTGGTCAAAATTATTGATGGCAAGAGTCTGACTCTGCCAGGTCTCCTGGCCGACTTAGAGATCTTGATAGGCAGCGAGGAGTACAGGCCATCTTCTCCCCTGGCCAATGAGGTGGAAATCCTGCCACTGCATTCGGCCAGATTTCGGCATCGTTCTATAAAGTACATCGTTGATTTCAATGACGGTATATTCCCCACCCGCCGCTCCAATCCCCTTTATTCTCTGGAGGGCATTGCTTTGAATCCTGGCTACTCCCTGATCAAGGAACGGGAGCAGAGGCAAGCACTCTATTCCTCTTTATGTTCATCTTCTCAGGCGGTGATAACTTACCTGTCCGCCTCTCGAGAAGGAGAGCTGATGATGCCTTCTTTATGGCTGGATGGCTGGGACTATGAGAAAACCAATACTCTGGAAAGGGGAACTGCTCCCATGAGTGCAACTGAGCTGATGATCCAGTTTGGACGGGGAATGGCCGAAGGAAGAGAACTGGTGGTACCCGAAAGCGCTCAAAGCCTGACTGCACCATTGAAGCTCTATGCCGGTTCGAAATTTTCCTGGAAGGTAGAAGATCGGGCGGTTGTCGAATCCCTGGTGGGCAGGACCCTGAGCTATACCAGGATCTCTGAATTGCAGAAGTGTCCTTTCAAGTTCTTCTTTCGTCGCATGCTCCGGTTGGAGGAAAAGTCCGATGAGCTATATGAGCTGTCTTCAATTGAGAAGGGAATCACCTACCATGCCGCTCTCAAGAGCCTCTACGATTGGAAGCAGGAGGAGAATGCCACCTGGGACAGGGCAATAGAGGAGGGCAAGGTCCGTGAGGTGGTAGAAGGCATAATACAGAGGTTCCTGGCTGCCAATACCGTTCGGTCATTGCCGTCCGTAAGGAGGGCCATGACAGAGGATGCAACTGGCGCGATTCAGGGATATCTGGAGTTTGAGCGGGACAAAAGAGAGCTGGCCTGTATCGGTGAGAGGACTTTAGTTGAGCTGCCCTTTGAGTTCAGGCTAGCAGATATGGCCTGTCTGGCGTCCGGCTGCGGCAAAAAGTATGGCGAAATGATCCTTCGGGGCAGGATAGACCGGATTGACATAAATGTTGCTCTGAAAAAGAAGGTCTACGATCTGGTTCTCTCAGATTACAAGGCCAGCAGTTCCGGGGACTGGGAGCAGCTGAAGCTGTACACTCTGGTGCTGCTATCTATGGAGAACAGGGATCTTCCCAGCAACCCACAGCTTGTAAGGTCATTTTTCCGGGTGGTGAAAAAAGGAACGATTTCCAAGAATCTGGACGCATTTGCCAGCCAGGGCAGGATGGATCTTTCCACCAAGCCAAAGTCGTCCCTGAACTTCTCGGATGTGGACAGGGAGCTTCTCCAGACCCTCGATAGAATCTTCGAGAAAAGGGAGTTTTGGCCAGGGAAGATGATTGAAGAGTATGTGTTTAGCTGGACGAAAATACCAGGAACTGATGATAAGAAGCTCAAGGAATTTCTAGTAAAGAAATATCATATCGATTGGGTATACACGGCAGGAATTGCCAAAATCGAAGACGGTAAGACCATCAATATATCCAAAAAGGATAAAACTATTTCACTAACGCTCATTAGCGAAGATTCTGAAGTAATCTTGAAAATCAATAACACTGAAACTGATAGATTCACAGCGAAGAAGGGAAATGGTGAGCTAAACATATACATTAAAAAAAAGGGAGGCGACTGCTATTTCTGCGGCCTGCAGCTGAATTGCCAGTTGATCTTGAATTCCAGAGGAGGAATGCAATAATGGAGCAGGACCTCTTCATTTCGGCAAGCGCAGGCACCGGAAAGACCCATACCATCTCCGCGGCTTATATTGACATTTTCGATCGAGCTTTTCGGAATAATGATCCCCTGAATGTAGGAAATGTGGTAGCCATAACCTTCACCAGGAAGGCGGCAGCGCAGATGAAGTCCCGCATTCTGGATATGATAAGGCAGCAAGAGGCGGACGACGTGAGGTGGCAGCAGCTTAAATCATCCATGGCCTTTGCATGGATAAGCACCATTGACTCCTTTGCGGCACGCATCCTCTCTGAGGTTGGCGTCTACGCCCGGATAGCTCCGGATATCCAGATCGGCTCGGATTCCCAGGTTTCTTCCATTTTAGATCGATGCATATTCCGTGCCTTCTTCGAACACGAGGACCTGATTGAGCCTTTGATCCGGCACCTCACTTTAGATGACCTCAGCCGTGCTCTAAAGCGAGCGGTAAAGGAGAGGAGATATGCCATGATGAGGTCAAGGCCTGCCGGAAAAGAGGAAGCCGGGCTTCGTTTGCATGGCGATTCTTCCATAGCTGAATCCCTGGTTTTTGCCTCTGATGCTTTCAAGAAGCTTTTCGAGGAGGTTTATCGATCCTTCCAGGAGGAGATGCAGGAAGAGAACTTAACCGATTTTGCCGGAGTTCTGGTCACTCTCAGGGAGCTGTTAGCCTCGCCCGAGAACGCCTGGATTAAAGAGAGATACAGCAGTCAGTTTCGTTACATCATAGTGGACGAGTTTCAGGATACCGACTCCCTGCAAAAGGAGGTCCTGGACCTCGTCTGTGGCGAACACAGCCGCATCATCTGCGTGGGCGATGCCAAGCAGTCCATCTACCGGTTCCGGGGGGCCGAGGTAGAGGTCTTCTCCGATGCCAGGGAAATGATCAGGTCGGAGGGGGGAGTTGTGCGGCACCTGGAAAGAAACTTCCGGTCCCATCCTGATATTCTGAATCTATGCAATGCGTTCTATCCTCTGGTCTTCCATTCATCTGACAAGAGATATTCGCAGAGCTATGAGCCGGTAAGTCCTCTATCCGTGGTGGGAGAGACCGGCAATCGGCCCCGAGTGAAGATTCTCTTTGATCCTCAGGACGAAGCGGAGGCTGCGGCAAAATACATTCTCAGTATAGTGGGCCAGCAGTTTGATTTTGTGAAGAGGGAGCAATTTGGCGGTGAGACAAAACTCGTCGCCACTAAGAGAGCGATAATGTTCAAGGATATTGCAATATTGCTTCGCAAGATGAGGCCGGAAAAGGGCAAGGAGTACACCAGTGCCCTGGCCAGGCATGGCATTCCTTATTACACCGTTGGAGAGGCCGGGTTTTTCGAGATTCCAGAGATCGCTGGCATCCTGGCCATGCTCAGAGTGCTTTCGGATCCAGGTGATGAAATGGCTTTGACCACTGCTCTCATGTCTCCGCTAGTGGGCCTGGATATTCAGGATATGGCCCGGCTGAAGTGCAGGGCCAAAGCCGCCGGAAAAGGCATATTCCAGATTTTAGGCCGGATCGAGGAGTCAGATATAGATCCCGGCAGGATCGATCGTTTGAGGAGATTTCATCGGGCTATGGAGAGTTATCTGCCCATCAGAACCATGATCCGGCCCAGTGAGCTGGCGGAGAGGCTGGTGGAGGAGCTGGATTATCCGGCATTCCTGGCCGTCGAGGATCCCAGCGGCCGCAAGTCAGCCAACCTTCGGAAGTTCATCATCACTTCCCGCAGCCTGGATGAGGCAGGAGTATCTTTACGGGATCTGATTCGGATGCTCAATAACGTGGGACTGGATGACGAAGAGCAGGCCTCCATCGAGAGCGAGGATACAGATGCGGTCAAGGTCATGACTGTGCACAAGGCCAAGGGCCTCGAGTTTCCCATAGTGATAGTGGGCGACACCTCCTGGAGCCAAAAGGAGCAAAATGAATTATTGCTCTTTGATAAGAGCGAGGATGGCATGTGTTTCGCCCTGAATTGCCTGGACAAAGATCAGTGCATTGGGTCTTTCCTGGGGAAAATGATAGCGGAGGAAAAGGAACGTGATTTTGAGGAAGAAAAGCGCTCTTTATATGTAGCTACTACCAGGGCGTCGGATATGCTGGTCATAACTATATCCAGCAAGAAGGGCAGCAAATCACGACCCTGGAGGGAGATGATCCTGGGCAGCATGATCGAAGTCCAGGGCGAGGGGATATCACCGGCTCCCGGATTTGAAGATATTGTGGAGATAGTCTCTGCAGCTGAGGCCACAGCCCCACCAGCTTCTGCGTCTCCTGCAAGGCTTACTCTGGAGACGAGGTACATTGAGCCCGTAGCCTCCGAGACCTATAAAGAATACATCTCGCCTACGATCATCAGCAAGGCCCCATCATCGCCCGGACGGGGTGTACAGATCGATGAAGATGATATTGCCCGTGAAGAAGATCCCGGAAAGGGAGATCAAGGTCGAGCAATGGGCCTTTTCGCCCACAAGGTCATGGAGGCGGTGGGAAATGGGTGCCGGCTGGAAGAGCTTGTAGAAGTCGCAAGCAACGAGACACTCCGGGAATTGTATGATCTGCCGCCTTTAGGGCTGGGCGAGGCTGATTTTCAGGAGGTGCTGAGGCATCTGGGCCGGTTGAAAGATCATCCCCTGATAAAAGAGATGGAGTCGGCTTTGGAGTCCATGAACGAGTACCAGATCATCAGGCCCTTTGGCAGGTATATTCTATCCGGCCGGCCGGATAAGGTGATCAAGACTGCTGAAGGATGGAAGATTCTGGATTTCAAGTTCTCTTCGTCAGAGAGGCATAGCGAGGCTTATGAGTTTCAGACCAGGTTCTATCTCTATATCGCTCGGGAGATCTTCTCGCCGATGCTCGGAGCGGAGCTGTTCTATCTGAAGGATGGGGTCTCCGTGAGGGTGCAATTGGACGGAGAGGCAGTCCGGGACTTTGAAAACGATTTGATCAGGAGGATAGAAGGGTATCAAGCGGGTATGGTTATGGTGCTTCAGAATCAGAAATAAAAGGCATCCCTTTGATAGATTTTAAAGCTCCTGGCAGGTCGAGATAATTGCGTGCAAATGCTTCACATAGCAAGTCTTCTGTCAGGAAGCCATCATATTTCTCAACAATTTTCACAGGAAAATGCTCTGCCAATTTGACAAGATCGGGTTGTTCAGAGAGAAATTGGCTGTAGCACATCTGGATATCAGTATCTCTCATTTTTTCAAAGGAAAGAGCAATACCTTCGTCACTTACATCCAAATCCTTATACAAACCTAATCCAAGGAGGGTTCTATTTGCGCGTGTCCCACACCAGGTAAACCATAATGTATCGTTTCCATTCAGGAAGAAAGGATGGTGCAAGATATCCGACTCTCGTGCAAAAATTCTTGCCTCTTGCAGCATCTCTTTTGCCAATTGATCCAGGTAAACGGGCACTCGGGTGTCTGAAAGAATCTCGCGCATCTTCTCATGAATGCGTGGATGAAGATCAGGCCCAGATGAGCCAGAGAATAATGGCAAGCGCCCACCGCGTGATGGTTCCACCAAGATTTCTTCGCGATCGAGGTTGATTTCGATGATTTTCCAGCGTCTGCCGGCCAGGATCAAGAAGCCTTCAGCCCCCGTTGTCGGCAATGCGGAAACGGTTCCGATAAGATGACCACGATGCAGCACACGTAATTCCTTTTCGGTTACAAATGCAGAGTAGAATTCAAAGCTTCTGACTATCCGCTCACCCTTGAGGCCCAGAATAATTGTGCCTTCTGGAGTTTGCTCTACCAGGTCATTGGCCCCAATGCTGCGAAGGACACGAACCAACGTTTTCTGGTCAATGTTCTTAAATGATCCTCGGGTGATGAGACGTTCAAATAGAGTTAATGCCGATGCGCCGCCAGCTTCGGCAATTACGCTCATGATTTGCTGAACCAAGGTGGAGAGATGCCAGCGTTCAATGTCAGGAGGCTCACACCAATCTTCCAGCATAAGTTCCGTCATGGCAATAGCACGGAGCAATTGTGGGTAGAGGCGGTCAATAGGTTTGGATTGTTCGGTTGCTGCATCTTCAACCATATACAACCACAGCTCAGAAGCCTGATCCTCTCCACGACCACTGCGTCCTAATCGCTGTTTCAGCGAAGAAACAGACCAGGGAGCGCCTATTTGGCCCACTCTGCTGATATTGCCGACATCAATGCCAAGCTCCAATGTGCTGGAACAAAAAGTTGCTGTTGGGCTTGATTTTGATCGCAAAGCCTCTTCAGTATCCTCACGCTCGGCCTTTGATAACGAGCCATGGTGAATGCGAAACAGATTTGGCCGCCCGGCTCGTAACAGAAGGCGTCCTGTAAGGTCTGCATACAGTTCCAGTTGTTGTTTACTGTTGGCAAATATCAATGCCGTCTTGCCTGCAAAAGCATTGATTAGGTCTTTGGCCAAGCGAAAATCGTCAGGTGTGGCGATAGATTCTGCATTCTCTTTATCAGAGGAGTCCTCTCCACATTCCTCTCCAGATTTTAGCCGCCGATAACCCTTGATGATGTATTTTACGGTTTTATTATCTCCACTTTTGATCATCGCGATGCTATCTGGATTCTTCTGGTCAACCCATTTTTGTGCGGAAGTCATGTCTCCGAGCGTAGCAGACAATCCAATGATGCGCACTTGATGATTTGCGCGTTGTGTCAATCTTGCCAACAGGCTACGTAGTTGCGCTCCACGTTCTGTTCCGAGAAACGCATGCATTTCGTCGATGACTATAAAGCTGAGATGAGAAAACAGTATGTCCAGCTTATCAGGGTGATTGATGAAGAGTGACTCTATGGATTCCGGCGTTATCAGCAGTACACCACCCGGTGATTTCAGCACCTGATGCTTTTTGGATTGACCGACATCGCCATGCCATTTATGTACCGGAATTTCGGCGCGTTCACAAAGCTCTTCAAGACGACGAAATTGATCGTTGATGAGTGCCTTGAGAGGTCCTACGTACAAGGCCCGCACGCTGCTTGTATGATCTTCGACTATCTCGGAGAGGATAGGAAGAAATGCAGCTTCGGTCTTTCCTCCGGCTGTATTCGCCGAAATGATGAGATGCTTATTGCCTCCAAGTATCGCGTGGATGGCATCGACCTGGATGGAACGCAGGTCAGTCCATTTCATGCGGTATAGCTCTTCCTGAATGATCGGATTTAATCGCTGGAAGGCGGTCGGTTCATTCATTTACATCGCTCGCTAAAGCCGAAATGTTGCCAACTCATCTTTTTCGCCATTGGGTGGCACTTGAGTGTCATCTTCTGTCACCGGAATGATTTCCGGATTTATTGATGGCTGAAGATTTATGCCGCCAAGCAGCTTCTGCCAATCTGTACCTGGATTTTGTTCCAAGACAGAAAGAAAGCCTACAAATCCTTTTACAGCGTCACGAGGCGTCTGATAGAATTCCACACCTAGCGTCTGAGCGCAATGCTGGATAAATGCCTTGAGCGCCTCATCAGGCACGAGGTAACGTGAAACGTCACCTGATGCATAAACCTGGCGAATATTATGCAGCAAAACGTAGAGGTCTTCGACAGTTAAGTTTGGAAGCCGGATGACCGGGCCTGAGTAATCTCGTAGACCATCGATGGCAAAAGTGTTATTTGCCAATCGTGTAGCTAAGGCTTCATAACTCGCCAATCCTCGCCTCCGATCATCCATAAATGTATCCGTGCCTGCAAAAACCACACCCAGTCCATTCACACTGCCTTGCAAGCAATCGTTGAAGATGCGAAGGATCATCTCATAATTTGCATCACGCGCTGATTTGCTGTTGAGCCGCTGTGCCAACACGCCCATTTCATCCAAGTTAACCAATAGGCCAGAATAGCCGGCAAGACGGACAAAGGCGGCCATGAGTTTCAAATGATCATAGACGTCCTGATCACCAATGATCGAACGTACCCCCAAATCTTGGCGTGCCTCCGTCTTTGTGGCATATTCCGCGCGTAACCAGCGGAGTGATGCGTTCGTCATAGCATCATTTCCCTGCTGAGATCCTTCCACATATTTATTGACGACAGTAGCAAAATCATAACCACTGACATTCTCTTGCAGTGGTTTCAGACGTCTGTAAATCTCTTTTTGCGGATCGCCGCCTGTCTCTTTGGCTTCAAACTCTACTTCAGAGACCCATCGCTCGACTAAACCTGGCAATGCGCCGCCGTCTCGTTTAGCGCCAGCAGACATGTTATGCATCAACTCGGAATAGAGTGAACGTGCTTGTCCGCTTGAAGCATGCAGACGGCGGTCGGGAGAGATATCGGCTTGGACAACCACGAACTTCTTTTCCAGTGCCACCATGCGAGCTAGATTAAGGAAAAAGCTTTTGCCGGAGCCATAGCGACCGATAATGAAACGAACTGTCGCCCCGTCCTGTGCAATGCGGTCGAGATCGCTTAGGATCGCTGCCACCTCATCTTTGCGACCTACCTGAATATGCTGAAGACCGATGCGCGGTACAACCCCCGCACGCAGAGACTGAAGAATTGCATTTCGTTCACGAGGTTTTATGGTGATCGCCATGCTTATGCCCCCACCAGGGATTGATTGACTTTATACATGTTATCCTCTTCAAACAGGATCTCGTCACCAAGACTATCATAAGCCCAGGAGTTAATGGTATCCAACATGCCTGTACGCATTAATTGATGTCGTTTTGCCAGTTTGGCGAGGTCATCCGAAGACCAGACTTGCTCTTTCATTATTTCTGCCAGCGGTGCATAATATCGTTTATCCAGTGCCGCGAGCTGTTCCGTTGAAAATGGCAAGCTGGAATTTATCGTATATGTGACTGCCTCCGGCGCAGCAGAAGGCTTAACTCTATCAACAGCATCAGACTCATCTATTTTGCTTTCAGTTTCGCATAGCGCCTGTCCAAGAATGCGTGAGACTTCCGCAGTCTCCGCCATAATGCGCGCCAATGCCTCGTTATTAAGAGTGATATCTACTGGCTTGTCAACAGGCATCTGCTCGCGCTGAGGGATCGCTTCGCTAACACGCTGTTCACGTCGAATTGTTTGAACTTCCACGGGCTGACTGCCGGATAGGCGCAGCTCAGCTAATAATGAATCTAGAGGAGCCTCGATTTCAAGTGCCTTATAAATGCTCTTCAGCGATGAAATTTCCTTGTGATCAATTATGCCATTAGCGGCAGCCACTCCAATCAGATATTTGCCAATCATGGCACGCTGATCCAAAGTCAATGCTTCTCGCAACGACTTGCCAAGCGAAGAGATGGATGGCGGCTTCTTGCCCAATAATATTCCATAGGCTTTCAAACGTCGAGATTCATCGGACGAAAGACGGAATTGATCTTCCAGAAACTGCTCAATACGGGCGTTTTCCTCTGGATCGATTTTCCCGTCTGCCCCAGCGATAACCATGCCCAATTCCAGCATACATGATGCAGCACGATAGCCGCTCTCCTGCTGCAGGGCGGCACTGCCCTCTTGTTGAAAGAGGACTACCTCATCCGACCAGGCATAGGCTCGTCCTGTAATCCGTGCATCAGGGACGATGGCAAGTCCGATATCTTCTGCGGTTCGTGCCAATGACTTGCTTTGGGTGGCCGTCAGTTTTTCTCGTGACTGAAATTTCTGAATTTCCGCAAGCTTTGATATTGAAGCAAATGAGAATCCATCCTCACGTGCTTGCGTCGTTGCTATGGCTTTCCAGTGTGGAGCATCTGGATGGTCCACGTCTTTGCGCAATGCAGGAGGTAGCGCTTCCCACGCTTCGCGTGTTGTAGTATCCAAGCCTTTGCCTACCGCGCGACTGAAATCCCTAAGTTCTTCTACGCAAGTATTCCAGATCTGGGAGAGATGCACGAATTGACTCTGCAAACCCAATACATCGGGAATTCTGACTGCTGCAAATGCAGTGGAAGACTGGCCCAACTCCATTAAACTTGGACTTGCAGGATGATACTCAATCAGCCGCTCTCTTTCTGCTGCTTTAAGCACCATGCCTTCAGCAAATTGAGCATGGTACTTTTGCATGAAAAGAGACTTAAATTGCTCTGGCGCGCGGTTGATAACTACACTGCGCATGGTTCTGACATCCTGCCTGGCCACCTCGAAAGCCCAGCGGCCTGGGAGTGGAAGATTGTGCTGGTAGAACCAGGCGAGAATGACGGCAAGCAGATCTTCGGAATAGCTATTGAGCGGTGCCTGATCGAAGCAAAACGCAAAGCCATCATTCGTTATGGATCTTAGCCCCATCCGGGCTGTGGAAAAGGCGATGAAGCGACTCAAATATCCATTGAAAGATCCTGATTCTGGATATCGGCAAAGCAAACGAACGACTTCGGGAATGATCAGATCGACATCTTTGCCGTCAATGAAAAACCGCCGTTCAAGTCCGTAGAAATAAACGAAGGCATAACCGATATCATCTAATTGCCCCTGCTTTCCGCTTGCCAGCCAAGAAAGATAGTTTCCTCTTTGGCCTGGGGTCATGTTCTCATATCGCGGCCAGTAGCCGAGCGCGCCAATCGGCTCAGATATAGGCTTTCCAATCGGCAAATTTTTCTCAATGCAGGAGGCTTCAGCAATGCGCGTCTTCCCGGCTGCCCAATAAGTCATTGGATGCTCGATGCGGTAGCTGGCGACTTCAAGCATATCATTGTAAGATGCCCACTGAACTTCATTTGTCCCAGGCATTGTCGAGCGACTGATCGAGCGGTTTAAGTTGTATTCAAAGGTGATAACAGGACCAGGAATAGATGCAGTAACCGGTGGCATCGATGAGGATAGCTGTGCCGCAGGCGTTGCATTTCCAGCAAGTGGATCTGAAGCAGGAGTTATTTCAGGCAACTCCTTATGCAATGATTTTCTCGATCGCCAGATAATGCCACCGATAACTGCTATCGCAAGGGCAGTGGGCCAATGGTTGGCCAAGAGTCCCAACCAGATGAGTATGGCCATACAAGCGATTAGATATTTAATAGTTTTTTTCATTACGTTTGATGGCTTAACATCCTTACCATTTATCAGTGGAATACCTCCTGCACAACTGTAGATCTGCAACTAAAAGGGAAAAAGATTTTGCCTCTGATTGTACTCCAAATTTCGCATTAACTGTCCACTTCTAAATATAATTCTAAAATTACAGAAGTCTTTTTATATGTGCTTAAGCTACTCTAAAATTGTTTTTAACCAGTAAAAGAAGATTGGTCAACCCTGCACAGATTCGGGAAATCAACTGAAAAGAAATGACTTTCATCAATCACTAATATAACAATCCAAAAGTCATCCGGGTCCGTCTGGAGAATACGATCTCTGTTATATCGAAAATCATCAACCACCTGAGCAATTGTATCCAAGCCACCCCGGCGTTGAGGGGGCCGGAGCATTAGCGCGGGAGGCCCGCAGGCCGACTCGCGGCGTGCATAAAAAACAGTCTGTGTAGATCAATCCTAGCCTTGATAACAGCTCTGGATTGGAGAACTCAACAATGCTGACCGTCGAGATCTTTCGAGCCTCATAAAAGCAGTTCAAACTTCTGGCCCGGCCCGCATGGAGAATTTTTGCTTTAATATATCCCAATCCAAAACCATCGACTGCTTTTTCGGACCTCCCTGGTCTAAGGGCTCCCTCTTTGCCTGCCGCCCGCAGGGCCGACTCGCGGTGCCCACTGAAAAGAATCCAAAATGATGAATATCTGTCAAGTTGGATATGGACCTGCATCCTAAGACCCTGAAAAGTACATAAAAGCCAGGCAGTCACAGAGGATATCTTAGATGGCCAAATACACGATAATCATTGAGAAGGGTGAGGGTAATTACTCCGCATACTGCCCGGACCTCCATGGCGTGGTTTCCGCTGGCGTTACCGAGGAGGAGACGGCAGAACTGATGAAAGAAGCTATAGAGTTGCATCT
>JARKOR010000107.1 GCA_029975625.1 Nanosynbacter sp.
AAACGGGTTGAAAGTGATTGTTGGCTGACGAATTGGAAATTCAACGTTTACTAACAAAAAGCTGCTGTGCGCGTTGATAAATAAGCAGTTAAGTTCTTTGATATAATTGATTTCAGGAGTAGCTTTGCTATATAATTCAAGCAAATGCCTGATCAAATAACAATGAAAGAACTTATTCACCTTGTGCAGGCACAGGCGAAGATAATTGTTAGATTGGAGGCAAAAATTGACAAGTTGGAAGAGGAGTTGGAAAAATACAAGACCCGAAAAGACAGTACCAATAGCTCTATACCTCCTTCCAGGGACGAAAACCGAATACCACGCACCAGTAGCCTTAGACAAAAAAGCGATCGAAAAGTAGGTGGCCAGCCCGGGCATGAAGGAAAAACGCTGAAAATGTCCGAAGCCCCGGATGAGATTATCGAACACCGCGCATGTTTTTGCACTGAATGCGGTAAAGATTTGAACAACCAGCCTTTTGAAATTTTTGGCAAACGACAGGTGATCGATATTCCGACAATCAAACAAATTGTGACCGAGCACCGGGTTTATCGGTGCAAGTGTACATGCGGGAAGGTTGTTGAGAGTGAGTTTCCTGTTGGAATAGACAGCCCGGTAAGCTACGGACGGAACATTGAATCCCTCGTTGGATATCTCAATGTCAGGCAATATCTGCCTTTTAAAAGGCTTCAGGAGTTGTTGCATGACCTTATGGGGGCGAACATCAGCGAGGGTGGGTTGCATCGCCTGCTTAACCGGTTGGCAGCCAAAGGGGCTGATGCCTATGAATTGATCCGCAAAAGTGTTGTTAATAGTAGTGTTATTGGTACTGATGAAACGGGTATGAAGGTCAATGGAATGAAGCATTGGTTCTGGACATGGCAAAACAATCATGCCACCTATATTGCCGCTTCTACCAACAGGGGTAGCGCCACAATTAACAAACATGTTTCTGATATATCGAAAGAGGCCACCATTGTACATGATTGTTGGAAGGCGCATTTTCAAACACAGGTGGACAGGCATCAAACCTGCACTTCCCATCTGGAACGCGAAGCTGTTTACTTTGAGAAGCGCTACAAAACCCCTTGGCCTGGAAGCTTTCGTAAAATGTTGATACAGGCTGAAAAGCTTAAGAAGAAATTTACCCTTGATGATTATAGCAGCCCTAACCAAGCCAGGGATGAACTTGAAAAGGAATTGGATGCCCTGCTTGAAATACCTTTGAACCCGAAGCATAAAGAGCTCGTCACCTTTCAGAAGCGGATAGCCAGGTACCGTGATCATATCTTTACATTCCTTTACCATCACGATGTGCCTCCCGACAACAACGGGTCTGAAAGGGCAATCCGAAACGTGAAAGTAAAACAGAAAATATCCGGACAGTTCAAAATATTTGAAGCTGCTGAAAATTTTGCCATCCTGAGATCCATTATTGATACTGCTATAAAAAACGGCCAGAATGTTTTTCTTGCTTTAAACACTATTGCCGATTACAAAACAAACTGATTAGTTAC
>JARKOR010000110.1 GCA_029975625.1 Nanosynbacter sp.
TTGGGGACGCTACGGTCAGACGATAGCCGCGAATGTCATTGTTGCCGCCCCGCTACAGCTGCTTGTCGTAGGCCCTCTATCTCGGGTTATGTTGGGAAAAATCCAGAGGCGTGCGGACGCACAGCCCGGGCGTGAGAGCCCGCAATACGTAGGCAGTTTAGAGAAATAGTGTATAATATAATCATTCGTATGAGTAGAATTGAGAAAAAGACATGGCCCGAAGCGTTTGAACTGATTCGAACGGGACAGAAAACGTATGATTTACGTCTGGCGGACTGGCACGCTCAGCCGGGAGATACGATGGTTTTTCGTGAGTGGAACCCGGAAACAGGGGAATATACTGGCCGCAGTTTAGAAAAAAGAGTTGGCTACGCAGGTAAGACGAAGGACTGGGAAGTGTGGCCGAAAGAGGAAATCGAGAAACATGGGTTTCAGGTTATATCCTTGCTAGAGGAATAGGTCGGAACGGGCTTCTTTTCTGAGCTAAGTAGGGGCTCGGGGTGGCGTTGACAAATTCTTGGAGCCTGGTATCATAAAGATTAATGAGAGATACTATGGAGCTATTGTCCGGCAGGGCGACGACGAGGCGTATTCATAAAAATACTATCTTGTTATGCCAGGGCGATACTCCGCACCATGTGTCTATTGTAAAGTCGGGCTGCGTGAAGGTGTATCGGGTTGGTCCGAATGGCGATGAGCAAATTGCTGGGTTCAAGACGGCCGGCGATATTTTCCCGGAGTGTTGGGCGTTTGGTTATAGTTCAAACACTATGTATTACCATGAATCGACTGAGGAAAGTGATATTTTGACCGTGAGTAGAGAGGCGTTTTTGGAGCTTCTTGAAAAACATCCTGCCCAAAAGGATAAATATTTCAACTACATGATTAAAAACTACACCGGTTTGATGATACAAATCTCGGCTCTTGAGCAGTCTTACGCCGTCGATAAGATTCTGATGATTCTATATTATATGATGGTGCGCCACAGTATTGAGCGCAAGCCAGGTGAGTTTTGGGTACTCATGAAATTGCGGCAGTCGACCATTGCGGGTCTCACGGGACTGACGAGAGAAACAGTGACGACAGAGATGGGTAAGCTGAAGCGGCAGGGCGTCGTCAAGTATGATATGAAAAGCTTCGTTATCTATAAGAATGCGCTGAAAGATAAGCTGGGTGAAGAGGCATTTTTAGAAATCCAGTTTAGTAATGTGCTTGTGTAAAAAATCCCACATCAATTCTGCTAAATATTTCCTATGATGATTTTTTAGTAGTAGGTACAGTTAAAGTGGGAACGTTTCTATGTGCGAGAGGAAATAATAACTGGTCACCCGTGTGGTGAACGGTCAAAGGTTTAAGGAGTTTTACTATGTCATTTTCTCAAGAAAACACGTCAAAGAAACTAATATCTGTCCCGGTGTTGCTTTCATCTTTTATAGGGATGATAGTCGCGGCGTCGCTGGCGTTTGGAATGCAAGCGTCGATGAATGCGTCTGCCTTGCAACAATCAAATTCGGCGGAGGATTTCGTAAAGTTCGCCTACGCATTTAACCAGGGCTACGAAGCGCGCGCAACCAGTGCATCTTCGTCTGATGGGCAAGTGTCGTGTTCAAGCGTGACGGCGCCAACGAGCGACCAAGCGGGCGCAACGCAAACCAATACTGCTGTCACACCAGTCGGTGGCAAGGGTGCCGGGGTAGCAGCGGTCAAGGCATCAGCCCGTACGGCGGCTATGATTAACTCGTTTAATTCATATACCTCCATGGTAAATAACAGCTCATCCGTCACGAGTATTAATAGTAACAATACTGTTGGTTCGAACAACACCACCAAGACCGATGTG
>JARKOR010000113.1 GCA_029975625.1 Nanosynbacter sp.
TGCTATAATACAAAGAATGAGTAAAACAATTTTCAAACGAACCAAAATTTTGGCGACTGTTGGACCTGCCACCCACAGTTCAGAAAAAATTGCTGCCCTGATGAACTCAGGGGCTAACGGCTTTCGCATTAACTTTAGCCACGGTGGCGCACCGGATCGCCTTGAGCAAATCTCATGGATTCGCGAGGCAAGCAAAGCCTCAGGAAAGCCTGTCGCGATTTTGCAGGACCTTCAGGGTCCAAAAATTCGCCTCGGCGTCCTAAAAGACAACATGCTTAATGTCAACGAGGGCGATGTTCTGACATTGGATTCAGCCGTAGCTGAGCACGATGGCGGACTGACGCTACCTGTCCAGTACAATTTGGCGGAAAAAATGAAAGTTGGCGAACCGCTATACTTATTTGACTGAAAACTTCGCGGTACGGTAACTGAGATTCCTAGAGATACTGCTGTTCGGGTTAAGCTTGAAAACGGCGGTTTTTTGATGAGCCGTAAGGGTTTGAACTTGCCTGATACTGACTTTGGCGGCGATATTCTCACCCAAAAAGACATCGATGACATTGAATGGGGCGCGGACAAGGGCTTCGACTATGTGTCGCTTAGTTTTGTGCAGACGCCTGCGGATATTGTCGACCTGCGAAGTCGCCTCGTAGCGCTTGGCTCGGACGCATATGTGGTTGCTAAAATTGAGACAAAATCAGCTATTAGTGATGAAAACCTTGAAGAAATTGTCAAAGTAAGCGACGGTATCATGGTGGCGCGCGGCGACCTAGCGGTTGAGGCTGGTGCGGAAATTGTCCCCGTGGTTCAACGACGTATTGTTGCGTTGTGTCGTAAACACGGCAAAATGAGCATTGTTGCGACGCAGATGATGGGCAGTATGGTGGACAATCCTGAACCAAGCCGCGCCGAAGTGAGCGATGTCGCTAATGCGGTAATTCAAGGTGCGGACGTTGTCATGCTTTCCGATGAAACGGCGAACGGAAAATACCCAATCGAAACGGTCAAGGCTATGCGAAAGACGATTATGTATACTCAGGAACATAGCAATGTTGAGGCGGTCAATAAAGATGAATCCCGCAAGAAGACCGACGCGGCTATTAGTTACTCGGCTGTTCGTTTAGCTCAGGATATTAACGCCGATGCTATTATTGCCGAAACCAGCAGCGGTGCTACTGCGGTAAATATTGCAGCATTTCGTCCAAACTTGCCTATCATTAGCCTTACCGACAAGCCAAGGACGGCGCAGAAGCTTGCGCTAAGTTACGCGACACGTTCCTATGTGGGCGGAAGCGGGCTTGAGGCGGCAGGTAAATTAGCTGAGCAGCTTAAACAAGAAGGTTATTTTGGCGAAGGTCCTACGACGCTTGTGTTCGTGAGCGGGTATGCTCCAGGTAAACCAGGTACGACAAATAATATTCAGGTGCGCGTTATCTAAATGTGAGGAAAAAGGGTGGGCAAACGATTTTTCAAGCAGACGATCAGAGATGTTGATGTCGAGCGGCAAACAGTACTTGTTCGAGTAGATTATAACGTGCCGCTTCACGAAGATGGAACGATTTCCGATGATTTTCGAATTCGTGCGAGCTTGCCAACGATTAAATATTTACTTGATCACCAATGCAAATTGGTCCTCATGAGCCACCTAGGTAGACCAGAGGGTCGCGACGAAAAACTGAGTTTGGCTCCCGTGGCGGCGAGATTGGCTGAGCTTTTGGGCCGTTCCGTCATGTTTATTGACGACTGCGTGGGCGACAAGGTGCGTCAGACGGTTCGTCATGCACCGTGCGGTAGTATTATTCTTCTCGAAAACTTGCGTTTTTACAAAGAAGAAGAGGCGGATGATGCTTCGTTCGCGAAAGCATTGGTAAAAAGCAGCGGTGCATCGTTTTTTGTCCAGGACGCGTTTGGCGCGGCCCACCGAGCGCATGCAAGCACGCACGCTATTACCCTGTGTCTGCCAAGCTTTGCCGGTCTACTTATTGAAAAGGAATATACAGCTATTACGGATGCGATGGCTCATCCGGCCCATCCTCTCGTTGCGGTTGTTGGCGGGGCTAAAGTGAGCGATAAGATTGAGCTGGTTGAACGACTGATTACGGTAGCCGATAAAATCCTTATTGGCGGAGCAATGGCAAATACGTTCTTGAAATACAAAGGCTATGAGGTCGGTAGTAGCGTATTTGAAGATGGGCAAGACGAGGTTCTTGGAAGGATTTACCAAAAAGCCGAGGAGAAAGTCGGCGCGGAACGGATTGCCGATTTACTTGTACTGCCCCCTGATGTCGCAGTTGGTAATAAACAATCTTCAGAGCGTCGAGAAGTTGCGATTGATGGAATTGAGCCTGAGGATATGGCTCTTGATATTGGGAGCCGGACGAT
This sequence comes from Nanosynbacter sp., assembly GCA_029975625.1. GTDB lineage: Bacteria > Patescibacteriota > Saccharimonadia > Saccharimonadales > Saccharimonadaceae > Nanosynbacter. The sequence continues at coordinate 2,383 of JARKOR010000113.1, forward strand.
CGACTGCTTTAGTGCATACCTTCGCGGCGCGGGCACGATTATCTGGAATGGTCCTGTCGGCTATACCGATAACGAAGTGTTTTCGTATGGTTCCGCGCGCATAGCACTTGCAGTTGCTTCAAACACCAAGGCGATATCGGTCGTTGGCGGCGGTGATACGGCGGATTTCGTGCTGAAGTGGGATGGCAATGGCGGCGCAAGTTTTACCCATGTTTCCACCGGTGGCGGTGCGAGTTTGGAACTAATGTCGGGCAAAAAGCTCCCAGGAATTGAAAGTTTACTGGACGCATATGGTCCCGGAGTGGTACACTAAAAGCATAAATAGTATGAGTATGAAGAAATTAATTGTCGGCAACTGGAAAATGAATCTCAATATGCAAGAGGCGAGTTTGTATTTGCATAAATTAACCAACATGGTTCCCGCCCAGCGAACGATTGAAGTGGTGATTGCGCCAACAATGTTGACATTGCAGTCGCTCAGCACGCAGATCAATCGACGAAGGTTTAAACTCGCAGCGCAGAATTGCTATTGGCGCGATAGCGGGGCATATACTGGCGAAGTGCCCGCGGCTCATCTGAGAGGTATCGCGGACTATGCAATTATAGGCCACTCTGAGAGACGATATTTGTTTGCCGAATCGGACAAGGAAACACGCGCAAAAGTTCAGGCGGCAATGCGTAATCATATCCAGCCGATTTTGTGTATTGGAGAAACCGCCTCGGAGCGTGCAAATAATGAAACGAATGACGTTCTCCACGATCAGCTTTTGGGGGGATTGGCGAATTTGACGGCCGATGAACTAAACCGCTTGGTGGTGGCATATGAGCCGGTTTGGGCAATTGGTACCGGTGACAATGCGACGCCTGATGATGTAAAACAGGCGGTAAAAATTATTCGCAGGCATATCGGTCAGTTGTTCGGTGCGGCTCCAGCCAAGGAGGTGCGCGTCTTATATGGTGGTAGCGTAAACAAAGATAATGCTTCAAGCTATCTTCGAACCGAAGGGGTTGATGGCCTTCTTATTGGCGGCGCGAGCCTGGATGCTCACCAGTTTACGGAAATTATTGAGCAGGCATATAAACTAGAAGGTGGGAGGGAAGCGTGAGCGATCTTGATTTTGAGGAACTAGATAAGGCGGTAAATTCATTGATGAGTCAAAGCCAAAATACGGATGAGTCGACGGAAGCGCAGGGGCCTGCGAATCCTGTTTCGACTGAAAACTCTTCGGCCGCCTCTCCTGTCGCACCCGTTACTCCTCCTGCGGCTACGGTGCCTCAGACGCCAGCGCCAGCCATTCGGCGCACTACCGGACGGTTTATGGATGTGGTCCCACCCTCATCCGCATCGCGGGGTATGTCTTCGAAATTTTCACAGCAACCTGTTTCTCGGCCAGTCGTGCGCGATAGCGGACTTCTGCAGCCGATAGCGGCACCAGAAGCGAATAGTGTTGCGCCAAGTGAGACAGCTGCGCCTGTCAATGAGCCGGAATTATCGGTAGTGGCCGAGGAGGAATTAACATCTGCGATTGACGCGTCTCCCGCTCCCATGCAATCACCTTTTTTGACGGATGTGGAAGTTGATAAGCGCCCTCTCGGGAGCACGAACGATTCGTTTGCTGAAAGTGGTGAAACGGCTCCTTCGCCAGCCGTAGAGATAATCTCTGCGGATGTGTCACCTTCACTAGAGCAGCCAACAGACGACGGTTCGGCGGCAGAAGTGGCTAGTAATCCTGACGCATCACTAAGCCCTGAAAGCTCCGACTCATGGGCAACCGAGATTGACGAGCGTGTTGCACCGGAGGTGGACGTGGAAACTGAGGTGATTCCTCCTGAAATGAGCCCGGAAATCATCGCGTTAGAATCAAGTGACGACAACACCGCGGCCTCACAAGAATCAGTCGCGCCTCAGACCCCGGAAAGCGCTCCGTCATCGCAGACGCAGCCAGCCGGTAATCCTGCGACTCCTGGTGATATTGTACCCCAGTACACCCCCAGTGCCACCGAATCACCACAACCAAGCGCGATTTTTGACACAGCTTCAGAAGTTCCTCAGCAATTAAGTCACCCAGAGCACAAAAAATCGGGCTGGATGGTCTTGGTGTGGATTCTCCTTTTGGTTATTGTCGGTGTTGGGGGCGGCGTTGCCGCTTGGTACTTCTTGGCATAACAAGAAAGACGACTCATTTCGTAGTACAATAGAGTAATATGGATATATTATCGGGCTTAAACAACGAGCAACGCTCGGCGGTGACGCATGGAGAGGGTCCGTTGCTTATTTTGGCGGGAGCGGGTAGTGGCAAGACCAAAACCTTGACGCATAGAATTGCGTATCTTATCCAGGAAATGGGCGTGTTTCCTTCCAAAATTTTGGCGGTAACGTTTACGAACAAAGCTGCTAGAGAAATGCGCGAGCGGCTGGCGCGTCTTCTTGGCGAATCGGCAGATAACCGAGGGTTTATGCCTTGGATGGGCACCTTTCACTCTATCTGCGTACGCCTACTCCGACAGGACGGAATGGCAATTCATATTCCGACTCGTTTTGTTATTTATGATGAGGACGATAAATTGGGACTCATTCGGCAGATTATGAAACAGCATGGATTGACCGATCGCGATATTAAACCTCGGGCGATTGCGGCGGCTATTTCCAAAGCGAAAAACGCGCTGCTGACAGCCCAGGATTTCGCGGACGGAGCGAATGGTCCAATTGAGCAGAAAAAAGCCGAGATTTTTTTGGCGTACCAAACGCAGCTTCAGAAAGCTGGCGCGCTTGATTTTGACGATCTTCTCGTCAAAACAGTTGAACTTTTTCGCACACAAAAAGATATTCGAAAGAAGTGGCAGCAGCAGTTTCGCCATATTCTCATCGACGAGTACCAGGATACTAACGCAGTGCAATATGCGCTTGTAAAGCTGCTGGTCAACGAGCAGCGAAATATTTGTGTCGTTGGTGATGATGCGCAGTCGATTTATAGTTTTCGCGGCGCCGACTATACCAATATCCTGAATTTCGAACGGGATTTTCCGGGGACGACTGTCGTAAAATTGGAGCAAAACTACCGATCAACCGACGCTATTTTAACGCTTGCTAATACGCTCATCCAGCATAATATCCACCGGACTGATAAAAATCTTTGGACGGCGCTTGAGGGCGGACGCGAACCTGTCTTGTGGCAGGTATACAATGAAAGCGAAGAGGGTATGCATATTGCGCAGGAGATTGTAGAACAGGCGAATGCCGGCAGAGCGTACAGTGATATGGCGGTGTTGTATCGGACGAACGCCCAAAGTTATGCTATTGAGCGGGCCCTTCGTGAACGCTATATTCCTCATAAAATCGTTGGCGGCCTAAGGTTTCTGGACCGCGCAGTAGTCAAGGACCTTATGGCATATATGCGCCTCCTGTTTCAGCCGAATGATAGAGTGAGTTTTACGCGTATCGTTAATGTACCAAAACGGGGCATCGGCGCGGTGAGTGTTCAGAAGTTTTTGACATGGCATGATACTTCGGAGGGTTCGATTATCGACCACCTCGCGCACGTTCATGAGTCTGACGGGCTGACTCCAAAAGCCAAGAGCGCCCCTAAAGAACTGGGTGATACTCTCTCGGAACTTCAGCAAAAGATAGACAACTCGCCTGCCGACCTGCTTGAAGCCATTATCGAAAAGACCGGATATCTGCAATTCATCAACGACGGCAGTCCCCAGGCGGATGAGCGCATGGAAAATGTCGGAGTATTGATTGCCGAAGCGAAGGTATACGCTGACACGGCAACATTCCTTGAGGAGATGGCACTTATGTCCTCAAGCGACGAGACTGCCGATGACCAAGTAACTCTTATGACGCTTCACGCCGCCAAAGGTCTTGAGTTTCCCGTCGTGTTTTTAGTGGGCATGGAAGAGGGTATTTTACCGCACACGCGAGTGTTCGATAGCGGTAAGCCCGATGACATCGAGGAAGAGCGGCGCCTCTGTTATGTCGGCATTACCCGGGCACGTGAAGAGCTATTTGTAACCTGCGCGAATTCCCGTACGCAATTCGGACAGATTGGCTACAATATGCCCTCAAGGTTTTTGGCGGAG
>JARKOR010000118.1 GCA_029975625.1 Nanosynbacter sp.
ATCAAAGGTCCTTCAGTATGTCGGCCCTCTTCTGCTGGTATTCCTCCTCACTTATCAGCTTCTTGTCTTTCAGATCATTAAGAGTTTTCAGACGTTCCTCAACGGTTTTTTCCACCTTCGGCATGGCCTGGGCCTGTCCGCTGCCTGAGCCGGCAGGTTTGACCGGTTGTTCATCCATGGCAGCCCGGGCCTCCATGGAGGCGAGATCCAGGACAACCCAGTCGGTGCGCTGTCCGTCAGGGCCGGTATGGAATTCCTGGTCAGGCTGCCCGAGGAGAGTCCACGTATGCGCCGAGGCCCGCGCGCGCGCGCCGGGCGCCAGTGGGTACAGGCGGCGATCAGCCGTAGCCCTGTATGCGCCGTGAATGTCACCAAAGATTATGTTCAGTTTCCCTTCACGGTAGAACACCCTCGCAGCGGTGTACATCTGTTCCTTGGTCAGGCCATACACCGCGCGATAATCTCCAATAACCGCGAAGACCACATCCTCGTCCGGGCCCGCTTCCGCAAGCGCCCTGCTGAGATACCCTCCCAGAACGTTGAGCTCAGGCTTCTCGAAGACGGGAGCGGACTTGTCCTTATTCGGTATCATGAATTCAAGCGTCCCCAAGGCGGTCCGGATCTGATCCTCGTCGAGCGATACGGGATGATCATTCTGTGGGGTTTTCACGCCTTTCACGCTATCTTGCTTTATGATGCGAACGTATTGGTCACGGGACTTAAAAAGCTCCTTCGTGTCTTTATCGCTGGTAATGGATTTAAACATAGAGCATCCCGCGGCTGCCACGCAAAAAAGCATCAGGATCGCCATTCTCCGCACGGAGGCTGATACGGTAAATCCAATAGAGGCATTCTTCATTTTGTGCTCCTTGTCTAGGATGTGTCCTGTTGGAAAAACGTGAGTCCGTACAAAAACAGAACATTTACTTACGCTAACATATCATTAATTCCCAGTCATCACAGCGTGACCTATATATACTAGGCAAAGCGAGAAGTCAAAGAAAAAGAAGTAGTTGCGCGAGTCCTGCTTTTCACCATATTACCGTAAACATCAAGCGCTATGACAAAAAAAGGGGCCTGGAATACAGGCCCCTGAAGTCAGGCTCCTTCTATGAAGGAACTCGATTGTTACCAGACAAATATGGTACCGAGAGAAATACTGTTCCGGTCGAATTTGGAGTGGTCGTAATCGCTGATGCGTGCCCAAGTGTATTCGCCGATAAGCTGTAGATATTTGTTGACGGAGTAGTACACGCCGCCGGTAACCGCCTGCTGGGATTTGGTGGGGGTCAGCCCCGTGAGCTTCTCGCCATCGGTTCTGTCGGCATAGTTGATGCCGTACTGGACGCCGAACTTGACCTTGCCAAGTGTAAACAGGGTCTGGGCCAGACCACCGTAGGTTACGCGCTCCTTGCCGAAGAAATCGAGAGAGTCGCCACCGTCCTGCATGATGGTGAGGCCGATGCCTTTGCCGCCGAAGCCGGAAACCAGAACGTCCACCGGACCGAAGGTCACGCCCGCGCCGCCCGCGCCGCCGATTGAGGCAACCTTGTGGTGGGTTGCCGGAACCTGAGCTTCCTGATAGAGGCCCGCTGCCCATGCCTGGAATTTCACATTGCCCACGGCCTTGGCATAAGAGAGTTCGGTCTCGAAACGGGGCTGGTTGACTTTTGTGGCTTCCATGCTCGGGCCGGTGATGCGGCTCGGGTCGTTGATGGACACAGCTGCCTTGAAGCCGGCAAAGTCCGGGGTGGTGTAGCGGAACTGGGCGCCGAAGGTCGGATACACGTAGCCGAAGCCGATGCGGCCGAGGGTGGTGCCGCCGCCGGTCAGGTCACCGGGGACGCCGACGCCGAACAGGGTCATGTCGGTCAGGATGTTCTTGCCCTGATAGAGGGAGAGGGCGCGGCCGATGAGAAACTGGCCGAACTTGCCGTCAGCCGTGAAGAACACTTCACGGATATCGAGGCGGGCGCCGCCGTTGCCATCACCAGGGCCGGTGTCCGGACCGAAGCCGGTCCTGGTGGCGCTGTTGTTGATCTGCGGATAGAGGCCGATCCTGGCGGCGTAGTCGACGCCGTTGATGGTCGGGGACTTCACGTTGAACGCAAAGATGCTCGGAAGAAGACCGGTGCGTACGCGGAAGGACTGGTCCGCATAGTTGGGGGAAAAGAAGTCGCCGGTCGCAGGCCGGGAGTTGCCGTCAAAGGTGTAGACCATGAAGGCGTTGATCATACCGTCATAGCTCATCTGCCAGCCGTTCTCGCCCCCGACCACGAAGGCCGCCTTGGCAGGGGTGCTGGCCATAAGAGTAAGCGCCGCGAGCCCCATCAAACCAAATAGTGCACTGCTGATTCTCAATCTCTTCATCCTTTTCCTCCTTCTCATGGTAATTAATAAAGGTCGCTCCTTCAAGGCTGAGGATTAAGCACAGCCTGCCTGGAGTCTTGCAAAACACTGCATAGTAACGGCTCCAGAGCCTTTACCTCAATCTTGGCGCTTTCAGCAGTGGAAAACCTTCACTCCCCCTCGCCCCTCAAAACATTC
>JARKOR010000127.1 GCA_029975625.1 Nanosynbacter sp.
TTCCCGACTATCGTCGTGATATCATCTTCAACATCAATGTATATTACGTCTTTGTTCATTATATCTTCAGTAAGTTATTGACCTTTTCCATCAGGCCGCCCTCGACCTGTCCTGTCTCTATTGTATCATAGCCGACCCGAAGCAAACCGAGAGCGGTAATCATCGTATGATCGGAAATTTCACCCGTCTTATCGGTTATGCCAACTACTTCAGACGGTCGAATCAGTTGGACACTTGGCCGTTTCGTAAACGGCAAATCAGCGTACCATTCTTGGGTGCTGAGCGCCTCGACGAGCCTTTTAAGGCTAGAACCGCCGCCACATAGGAGAATTCGATTTGGCAAATGGTCTACGCTGTCAAATTCACTCAGTGCCAACTCAACGCCGGATAACCACACTTCAAGGGTCTTATCGATTGCCGCCTCAAGCTTTTTCTTCACGCCCGGTTTAATGCTTTCGTGCTCAATATTCACCTTGAGCTTCTCTGCATCGGTGTAGCTGATATCCATGTCTGACGCAATTGTGCGAGTAAAGCTCCGACCGCCAATTCCAAACATCTTCGTTCCCTCAACTCCGCCATCGTTAACGACCGCAATATCCGTCGTCCCGCCGCCGACATCAACGAGAATTGCCGTAAAATTACTGTTCGTATCGGCACCAAGCACGCTACGACTGACCGCAAACGGCTCGGCGGCAACCGCAATAAGATCAAGCGCCAGTTCATCGGCTACTTTTTCAAGCGCCCCAATATGTACCATCGGAGCAAATGCCGTATAGATCTGCACGGCTACGTCACGCCCCTGAAAACCGATTGGGCTCGAGACCTTATATCCATCGATATGAATAGATACGAGCGCCGAGTTAACCAACTTCACTTCGACGTCTTGATTTCCCGTCTCAAGCGCAATTTGCTCCTGAGCGCGCCCCTGTGCCCGCTCCTGCACTTTCTGGATGATAAATTCCATTTCAGCCTCATCAAGCGGCTTGTCCGGACGAGGACGACGATAGCGAATGGTGTTTGTCACCCCTTTGACTAATTCGCCAGCCATGCCAATAACCGCTCTTTTTGCCTGCACGCCCGCCTGATCTTCCGCATCGGTAAGAGCCGCTTCGCAATTTTGAACCACCCCGGCGATATCGGCAATCGCCCCCGAGTGCATATCGCCCAGATTCTGTTGTTTTCGACCTACGCCTATTACTTCTATCTTATCGCCTTTAATCTCCGCGATTAAGGCCTTTACATATTCCGTACCAATATCAATACTCGCAAGCAGTTCCCGCCCGTCCGTACTCTTCTTTTTTAACATTTCTTTCAAAGACATACTGCTTATAGTATACCCTAAATAGAATAGGCGGTAAATAAGAACGTATCAAATGCAAAATCTAAGCATATCGTCGAGATGCCCTCATCGGGACTCAGACGTTGCGTTCTCCACAACGCGATGAAACGAATCATTGACTTTTTCAATTATTTGTGATACAATGGAGGTATGCATGAAGTTCGCAGAAAACTTCCTATGAATCCTTGGGATATCGGGGACTTTGAAGACTGCCGTTCTAGAATCCAACGGATCAACACAATTGCCGATAACTGCCCCTACTTCCTGCCCGATAGCAAGAAAGAGGTTATTAAGGTTCCCGCCTCTTATATAGAAGATGGCATTGGCAAGGTTGGGCTTACATTAACTACCGTCACCAACAGGCAAGAGGATGGTCGTTACGCCGTAGGTGCAAAAATTGACATGCAGCATCCGGTTTACA
>JARKOR010000143.1 GCA_029975625.1 Nanosynbacter sp.
CCTAGAAAATATCCCCGGAAACTCTCTGGGGATATTTTATTAGTCTGAATCTCAAAACCCTCCATTCCGCGGGTGACGTGAGGCGGGGCAGCGCCCGAAAATTTTTCACTTTCAGTAGAAAAATTTTTAGGGGCGGACCGAACGGCAGGACCCGAGGGGAGGGTTTTGAGATTCACATTACTTAGTCTTCAGTCTGCGGCTTATCGACCAACATGGGGTCGGTACTGCCTTCGCCTCCAGCAATCTTGACCACGTCTTTATCTATTTTTGAAAGCTCTTTATACGAATTATTATAGTGGTTGACTGTGGTCGAAAGTGATTTTCCCATCTTGCTAAGCAGCTCGTCAAATTTCTTGATATGAACGCCAAGCAAACCAACGCGAACCTGAATATCCCGCGCCTGTTCTTCAATTTGTAGGCTGCGAAGACCCTGAAGCACGGTCTGCAAATAAGCCAGAAAACTCGTTGGGCTCACGATAATCACGCGCTTGTCGCGGAACGCATACTCAATAAGGTCGCGCGAACTTCCTCCCGCGCCAACGTTGTTGATAAGCAGGTCATAATACAACGACTCGCTTGGAATGAACATAAATGCAAAATCCATCGTGCCCTCATCTGGGCGAATATACTTCGCTGTTTCGTCAATTCTGCCCTTCAGGTCATTTTTCACTTTCCCAAGAAGAACTTCACGCTCCGCCTTGTTTTCAGCTTCGACCATACGGTTATAATTCTCCAGACTGAATTTACTATCAACCGGCAGCACTTTTCCTTTGTCTAAAAACACCGCGGCATCAACGATAACTCCGTCCTTAAAGCCATACTGCATCTGATACTGTGATGGTGGAAGAACATTATCAAGGACGCTCTCTAAATAAAACTCCCCGAACACCCCGCGCTGTTTTGGGTTTGCCAAAACATTCTGAAGCGTCTTTAGTTCCGTCGCTACATCAACGACGCGACGATTCGTATCGTCCAATTTCGCAAGCCGTTGCGTTACGTCCGCCACAAGCCTTGAGCTTTCGGATAACTGCTTCTGGACCGACGTTTGCATGTGCACACTGCTACGCTCTAGCTTCTCGCTAACCGAATTCGATAACTGATTAACCGTTCGACCAAGTTCTACGACATCCGTTTTTAGCAAGTCAACCGCTGAACGGTTTTTCAATGCCGATAACTGCCAAAGAAGCATCACGACCGCAATAATGAGAACAATGAGAAGCCCAATAATAATATATTCCATGGACTATAGTGTAGCATGATATCACGCTTATGAAAACGCAAGAACGAGGCGGGCTAGCAATACAAACAACACCAAAAAGACAATTGCCGCACCATTGCCGCGCAAGCGATTAATCCACCCAAGCGCAGCGTATACCGCTGCATATACGGCCATAGTCCAAAGAAGTGAAACATACCATGGACCGGCAATCCAACCCGCAATGCCCCACAAACTTACCACTGCTGCCAAAGCGACAAGTAGTGCGCGCTTAGTACGTAAAGCCGCGAGCAAAGGAACTGCCATCACGCCCATCAACACCGTCGCGATATTGCCCCCAATGACCGTGCTATTAAGACACACCGACACGCTCGCGTCATTACCGCAGAAAAACGGCGTAATCATATACCGGTCCATCGCTATTGCGAGCGACCACGCAAACAACCCAAGCATTGCTCCAAGTAGTAATAATCGTACAAACGTCCCCGCGGTCATATTAAAAATATATCGCGACATTTCTTCTTTAAAGATAACTGCTTTTACGCCCATGAAAACTCCTCTGACTCCTCTTTGAG
>JARKOR010000154.1 GCA_029975625.1 Nanosynbacter sp.
GAAACGGGCGGATCGTCCGTGGTGGCCAAAAGTAGCCGTGCGGGCAAGGAGCTTGCGGCTCAAAAGTTAAGCACTGCCGTATCGGAGGAGATATCGGTTCCTCGGCTCAAGACGGAGATTGACGACCTCGATGCGGTGTTAGGCGGTGGATTTTTGGCTGGAGGTATTGTGCTACTGGCAGGGCAGCCGGGAATTGGTAAAAGTACGCTGCTGACGCAAATTACCGCGACAATCGGGGCCAAGTCCGAGGTTCTGTATGTCAGCGGCGAGGAATCAATTCAGCAAATCAAGCTCCGGGCCGAGCGTTTAGGGGCGGCGTCAAGCGATAAATTACAGTTGGCATCGAGCAATAGCGCCGAAGATATTGCTGCCTCAATTCGCACGGGAAAATATGATTTGGTAGTGGTAGATTCCGTACAGACTCTTTCCTTGGCTGAAATTAGTTCGGCGCCCGGCTCGGTTAGCCAGATTACCAACGCGAGCAATGTAATCATTCGGGCGGCCAAGGCGACGGATACCGCAGTCATCTTGGTAGGGCACGTAACGAAGGAGGGATCAATTGCGGGGCCAAAGGTACTTGAGCATCTTGTTGACGTCGTTCTAAACTTTGAGGGTGATCGGTATGGCGGATTTCGAGTCGTGAGGGCGCAGAAAAACCGCTACGGCTCGACTTCTGAGGCGGCGATTTTTGAAATGTCAGACAAAGGATTAAAGATTGTCGATAACCCATCGGCGAGCCTTTTGGCGGAGCGCCAGAACCTTGACGGATCCATTGTGATGGCAACGTTGGAGGGGGCGCGGCCGCTGCTCGTGGAAATTCAGGCACTGGTCAATCCAACAAGTTTCGGCTACCCCAAACGTACCGCAAGCGGATTTGATTTGAACCGGCTCAATCTGTTGGTGGCGGTGCTCGAAAAGCGCACGAAATTAAAACTGTCCGACAAAGACATCTTCATTAATGTTGTTGGCGGATTAAAACTCAGCGATCCGGCGGCTGATTTAGCGGTTGCAATGGCAATTGCGAGCGCGAGTGCAGGTAAGAAATTGAGCGACGAAGCGGTTGTCTTTGGCGAGGTTGGTCTGGGCGGCGAGGTGCGTTCCGCTACGGGCTGGCATGCGCGAGTTAAAGAAGCGAAGAAGCTCGGTTTTACCTATGCCATCGCGCCAAAAACGCATGGCAAGGACGCGTTCATCCATGGGGTAAGCGACCTACGGCAAGCTTTGATTGAATATTTAAAATAACGAAAAGGAAATAACAATGGAATTAATTATTATTGGACTAATATTGGTGTTGATGGTGGAAGTATATGTATTTACTCGAACCCGGAAGTATCGCGATGTCAGGCAAATTTCTATGCTCGTCGATACCTCGGTTTTGATGGATGGCCGGGTCGTGGACTTAGCGGAAACGGGTTTTTTGCTCGGCCAGGTCATTGTACCAAAAAGCGTGCTAGCGGAGTTACAGCTTCTTGCGGACGGCTCGGATCATGTTAAGCGAGAGCGTGCGAGACTGGGCATGGATGCCGTCAAGAAACTGAAGGATCTTTTGGGCAGTTCATTCACCCTACTTCAGGATGGCGCTGCGCCGCGAGGTGTGGACGAGGCGCTCATTCGGCTGGCAAAAGAGACGGATAGCGCTATTTTGACGCTTGATTATAATCTGAATAAGGTGGCCCAGGTCGAGGGGGTGCGAGTGTTGAATATCAATGAGCTCGCAAAATCTATTCGTATGCTGTATCTACCTGGGGCAGTGGTGACTATTGCGCTCGTGCAAAAAGGGCAGGGCGCAGACCAGGCGGTCGGGTATTTGGACGACGGGACAATGATTGTTGTTGAGCAAGCAAAAAAATACGTCGGGCAGACGAAACAGGTTGAGATTATTCGAAGTCTTCAGACCGATGCGGGTAAAATGATGTTCGCAAAACTAGTGCCTATCCCCGGTAATGGCGGAGGAACGAAGAATGGTAGCCCCAAGAAGCCTTTTGGCGGCAATCGGCGAGCTCGACAAGAGCAACCCAATGAAGTTGCTCAGCCTAAGCAATCTCGACCGCGTCAGGCAGCGCAGAAGCCGGCGGCTAACCGTGCGACGCGCTCTCATCCGCATACTAACGGTACGTCCACGCCTCGCCGGGGCTCAAAAACGACACCAGCTCAGCATGAGGCCGAGCTGATTAGGCTAGTACAAGATCAATAGCCCCATATATATCCTATTATATCACGAACAGATGATTATGTCAATAGACAAATAATGTACGGTCTGGTATACTGATAGACGATATGTATTCTGGTACAACACTTCGCGATCGCTCTGGGCGCATTATGGGCGTGCACCAGAAGATTGATCGTGTCGCAAGAAAACACCTTCAGTCATTATTGCCTGATAACATGCTATTTCCAAGCTATGCGCAAATTGTTCATTTCGAGGGTAAAAACGGTCCGGATGGTATCAAAAGAAAGAGTCCTGCTGTTGATGAGCCGTGGCACTTCATTGACCCGAAAGATATCGATAACGCGCCGCTACTGGACACGATTGATGAGCACTTACGCAACCTTGCGGAGGCTTTGCATGCAAAAAATCAGCAGCGGGCTGCGTTTGAGGCGGCGTGGCTGTCCCATGCAATTGTGGATGGACTGACACCCGCTCACCATTTTCCGCTTGAAGAGACTTTAGCGGAACTGCGGGGCGGCCAAGGATTGGAGACAAGAGATTCGTTTCTACATAAAAATGTCATGCCTGGTAATACAGCGCTTGAAGCGCTTCGCAATAACTGGAAGTTCTGGGGGCCGAAGGGCGCTATGACGATGCATGGGGGGTTCGAACTTGGTGTCGCAAGCGTCATTGCTTATCGAAAGTTTCCCGATGGTATGCCGCGGCTTGATGATATTTCACGCCTCAAAGAGGATGATTTTCGCGCGTACTATGTTTCGCAGGTACAGGAAGTTGCTAGCTTACAAATGTATGAAAATTTTGCAAAGTATGGATGGACGACAAAGCTTGCCAGGCAAACCAACCAGGAGCTGATGCCGTTAATTATTCGAACGGTCACGATGAGCTGGCTTGTGGCGGCTTGGGTGGGCAACAGGGACTCTGATTGACTATGTCGGTGCGATTGATTTCTGGTTTGTATGGTCGACGAAGTATCGATACTCCGCCGGCCAAAACGACTCACTCGATGAGCGAGCGTGCTCGCGGCGCGATTTTTAATAGTTTGGGTAATGACACCATTAAAGACGCCCGTGTCCTAGATGCTTTCGCCGGAAGCGGCGCTTTAGGTCTCGAGGCTTTGAGCCGTGGAGCGCGTCACGTCACTTTTGTTGAAAAAAATGCTATTGCGGCGCGTATTATTAGAGAGAATTGTCGCCGGCTCAATATTCCTGAATCCTCCTATGATGTAATTAATACAACAGTTAATAATTGGCTCTCAACCTCCTCACCAGATGAGTTTGATGTAATTTTTGCCGATCCACCGTATTATGATGAGCAGTTATCCACAGTTACGAAAATTATGGGACTACTCAAAGCTCGTGGTTATATGATATTATCACATACAGGTAGAAGTGATGTGGAAATCAACTCAGGAATTGTTGTGGTGGACAATCGTAGTTACGCTAACGCGCACATCACTTTCTACCACCGAGA
>JARKOR010000160.1 GCA_029975625.1 Nanosynbacter sp.
TGCTTAATGTTCAAATCTTCCATAATTTCTCCTTTTTCATCTCTTATTATATCATTTTTACTCATTGATATGAAAAACTCCGACCTTTTTGGCCGGAATCATTACTCTACCCTTTCATTATAGCACACATGGCATACAAAATTCAAGAGTGCGCCGGTCCAGAAATAGAAATCACGCACTCTGTTTTATCAGGACTAGCAACATAAGAAGTGAATCCGTCGGTTGAAGTGACTAAAACCGAAGAAACGTCAGTTCGTTTCATTACACCTTGCACCGCGCACTGTTGTTCCTTACCCGAAAGATAATATCGCAGAACTGCAGGCTGAGAGACGCCATCAAATGTGGTCGGGGCACTATAACCATAGGTTATTCCATACCAACGGCTACCCTCAACCGGTACACTCTTTGGCAGTGTGCCTACGGTTGCCATAATAGTATTAAACGTTGAATTGGAAGAAATTATCGAGTCAGAGTTTAAGTCCACCTGACAACCTGAGTCCACCGTAATGCAAGCATTATACTTCGACGGATACGTCCCATTTGCCGCTATATACGCCTCTATCATCTTGAGTGATTGACTTGCAGCGTTTATGATAGCGGTATTCTTAGCTCTTTGTTGTATGTTCGTGTAGGCTGCAATGGATATTGCAGCGAGGATTGCTATAACGACAATGACTATAAGTAATTCTACTATGGTGAAACCTTGAGCTTTTTTATTCATGTATTCATACTACCCCCCGAGGTTGGTGTCAAGAGAATTGAGGTGAGAAGATGTGAATTGCAACTTTTTATAATTGCACAATTTTTGCGGCACGCATGCCCCATAGCGTAACGATATTACTTGACGTGGACATGCCACAGCTAGTCATTAGATTGGAGAGATTTGAAGTATCCTCAGCTGTGGGTTCACGAAGCGTCCAGTAGAGAATGTACTTTCCATCGCCGCCGCATGGATATATCATCATCGCTCTTGCGCCATTGGAACTACCACCAAAGTAAATATTTGCCGGTAGATTCTTTACGAAGTCGGTCGGTAGATAACCGGCCGAACGCAGTATATTCTCGGTTGTACATAAATAATTCCCCGACCCCACAAAACCACTTCCCCCACCATCGACGCAGTTTCCACTAGAAATGGCCGCTGTCGATCCAGAATTGCCCTTCAGTGTTCGCTCGCTTGTATCCACAGACCAAACCCTTAATGCCCTTTCAAACTTCGCCGCCGCGTCTTTTGTCCGTGTGTCATAGGCGCGATTTTGGATGTTTGTGTACGCCACCATCGAGATAGCAGCCAAGATAGCGATTACCACAATAACTATGAGCAGTTCTACTATAGTGAAGCCTCGGGTGTTTTGTCCCATAGCTTTAGCACAATCGTCTACCGAGTCCGTGTCAAGGAAAGTAAAAAGTTGTATACTAGAAAAAGCGTCGGGGTGTGGCGCAGTTTGGTAGCGCGCACCGTTCGGGACGGTGAGGTCGTCCGTTCAAATCGGATCACCCCGACCATGGTTTATATTGGACGGCATTGGCCGAGAATTCGTGAAATAGCATCCTTTTCCGCCGTCGTCACCCAAAGGTGATATTTTTTCTTAACGGCAACCTGGCGAGCAACATATTGGCAGCGAAAAGCTTTGTTCGGCGGCAACCAAGTGGCGGCATCACCATCACTTTTCTGTTGATTTGCCGAGCCGTCGACCGCCAGGAGATTCAGCGGGTCGTTAGCAAACGTCACTCGCTCATCCCTGCTTAGACCTTGCGCACCTTTCTGCCAAGCGTCACTGAGCGCCACGACATGGTCGATCTGAACGGCGCTGCTATTTGTTCCGCGCTCAAATGAGATCACGGTACCAGTGTACGGATCGTTCAAGATACCTTTTTGGACCCTGCATTCATCATCAATCGCCGTCTCCGTCATGTCCCGAGCCAATATGCTATTTCTTGTGTCACAAAGTCCTTGTTTCTCCCACCCATCACCGAACTCGGACCGAGCATATCCAGTTTTTGGCGCTCGCCCCTTGACTTCAAGAGCATCGAGGGCTTCCGTTGCCGTCTGCTCACCGAAATATTGCTGCTCGAGCTGCGAAGAAAGTACTGTTGGCTGAACCTGAGTTTGCTCTTGAGAAGCCCAAACCGCCACGCCCATCAATATCGTCACAAGAAGCGCCATAGTTTGCCGACGTACAAGTTTCTGTTTTACGCTCATACCTTTATTATATCAGGGCTATTATTCGTGCTACACTAGATTTATGACAACAGTTCCACGACTTATTAATTCTTTCATACCAACACATTACTCGCTCGCCATCGACCTTTCGCACGCAAAAGAGCGAATATTTCGGGGCACAGTGAATATTGATGGAGAAATGCCAACAGGGGTAAACCAAATATTACTCCACACAAAAGACCTGACTATTGAATCGGTGACAGTTGATGGTTCGTCCGTACCTTTTACGCATGGCGAATTTGACGGGTTAGCCCTCGGAGGTGACACATTACAGCCCGGCGAGCATGCCATTACGATTGTTTTCTCTGGCTCCATTACAGATGCTATGCATGGATTGTATCCGTGTTATTATGAGCACGAAGGCGTAAAAAAGGAGCTTTTCGCCACCCAGTTCGAGAGCCATCACGCTCGCGAAGTTTTTCCGTGCATCGACGAGCCCGAGGCAAAAGCCACATATGACGTAACATTAACTACCGAACCAGGAGTTGTCGTTCTCGGAAACCAACCTATCAAGAGCCAATCGACTAAAGACGGATCTCTCGTAACTACGTTCGAAACCACCCCGCGCATGAGCAGCTATTTGCTCGCCTGGGTCGTGGGTGAACTGCACCGTAAAACCACTATGACGAAGGACGGCGTTGAAGTAAGTGTTTGGGCGACGCCGGCGCAACGACCAGAAGCGCTGGATTTTCCTCTCGAACATGCCGTCAAATCCATTGAGTTTTTCAATGAATATTTTGGTGTTCCCTATCCGTTGCCAAAGAGCGACCATGTCGCGCTACCGGACTTTTCGTCGGGCGCAATGGAAAACTGGGGACTTATTACGTACCGTGAAATCGCCCTGCTCGCCGACCCGGCAACAACAACCGTGGCGAGTAAGCAGTACATCGCGACGGTTATTTCGCATGAATTAAGCCACCAATGGTTTGGTAATTTAGTGACAATGAAATGGTGGAACAATCTCTGGCTTAACGAGAGTTTTGCGACGCTCATGGAATATATCGCGGTCGATGCAATCCATCCGGAATGGAACATCTGGCTCGATTTTGCCACGAACGAAAGCATTCTAGCGCTTCGGCGCGACGCAATTGACGGAGTGCAGCCTGTGCAGGTCGAGGTTAATCACCCCGACGAAATATCCAGTCTGTTTGACGGAGCGATTGTGTATGCTAAAGGAGCGCGGCTCATGCGCATGTGCCAGCAATTTATCGGAAACGACGCATTTAGAAAAGGTCTGAGAGGTTACTTTAACGAGTTTGCTTATACAAATACGGAGGCCGATAACCTGTGGCAACACTTGTCAACGGCAAGCGGACAAGATATTGGCAGCCTGATGAATACGTGGATTTCACAAAGCGGCTATCCTGTCGTGCGCGTCGAACCTGACACATTGACGCAAGAGCAATTTTTCATTGGCGCGCACGAGCCGTCAGATAGGCTTTGGCCGATTCCGCTTGACGCCAAAAGCGCCGCTGTCCCGAAATTACTCGCGACACGCGAAGTAACTGTGCCTATTGCGAATGATGAGCGGCTCAATATCCACAACTCTAGTCATTTTATTACCTACTATCCACCCGACCACCTCGCCCGGCTGCTCGCTGAGCTTCCTAAATTTGACGAGATTGGTCGCTTGCAGCTACTCCACGAGCAAACGCTCCTCATTCGCGGCCGAATTGCGCCAAGCGCAAGCCTGATTGGTCTGCTTCAGGCGTACCAGGCCGAAACGGCCGAAAGCGTATGGGATATTATGGCTCTCGCATTTGGTGAATTAAAGAAGTTCGTCGAACAGAGCGAGGATGCTGAGAAAAAACTAAAGGACTTTGCCACTACATTGGCACGCCCACTTTTCGAACGACTTGGTTGGAGCATTCAAGACGGTGAATCAGAAAATGAAACGAAGTTACGCGCCCTTATTCTTGGCATGATGATGTACGGCGATGACGAAGCGGTGCTAGCGCGCTGTGATGAGTTGTTCGCCGAAGGTCTTGAAGCAATCGATCCGGAAATTCGCTCGCTCGTTATTAGCTCCGTCATAAAACAAAGGGAAGACACGGAGATAATCGCCGACATGTTAGAGCAATACCGCGGCACGCAATCCGCCGATTTACGCGCAGACATTTGCGCCGGGCTGACGAGTGTGCGCGGCCGAGAACAGATTGAGCTACTCTTAACTTCCTTTACGGACTCATCCGTCATCCGCCCGCAAGATCTCTTCCGTTGGTTCGCTTACCTCATACGCAACCGCTACGCCCGCGCGGCAACCTGGTCATGGATGGTGCAAAACTGGAGCTGGATTGAATCGACATTTGCCGGCGACAAAAGCTATGACGACTTTCCTCGCTACGCCGCCAGCGGCTTGGCCACGCGCGACCAGCTCGCCGAATATGTCGCGTTCTTCACTCCAAAACGCAACGTTCCCGCCCTCACTCGAGTCATAGACCTCGGTATCAAAGAACTCCAAGCGCGCGTCGAACTGATCGAAGCCGACGGCCCAAGCGTGAGAGAAACACTCATATCATTACAGTAGTCTAATCAAGCACCAGCCACTGTTCAACAGTGAAGTTTTTTCCAGTGACTGAAGCGGCGGAGAGTTGGATTTGGGAAGTGATGTGATTGTTGAGGACGAAATATTCGGCCGCAAATTTCATTTGGCGAAGCTTTTCACGGGTGATTGCCGCAAAACCATCACCGTACTCGGCATTTTTGCGATATTTTACCTCCGTGAAGTAGACCGTATCGCCTTTTCTAGAGACAATATCTATCTCACACCAGCGTGTACGCCAATTTCGCTCAACAATAGTATGTCCGTTTTGCTCCAGCCACTCGCTAACGGCATGCTCTGCCTGATCGCCAATGGATTTCGTCGTTTTTCCCTTTCGCGTGTTGTTTTCATCGCAGCCCAGCGCCTGAGGCAAAGGGCGATATTTTGCAAGCGGCGCGAAACTAAGCCGATGCAGTGGCGTAACGCCAAGCGTCTCAATTGCCGCTCGATGTTTCGCCACTCCATACCCCACATGCGCGCCAAAACCATAGCCCGGATAAAGCGCGTCTTGTTCAGCCATAAACCAATCCCGCTCAACTTTGGCGAGAATCGACGCGGCGCTCACGCTCGGCACCAACAAATCAGCCTTTTTCATCAGTTGAACGTACTCGCCCTTCCCCGTTCCGGCCAAAAAATTCACCGTTCCATCCAAAATAATCTCAGAATAGGGGACGTGTATTTGCTCAACAGCTCGACGAGTTGCCAACCGAAGCGCCCCGCTCATGCCGACCTCATCAAGCTCGCGAGCACTGACCCACCCCGTCGCACAAGCCAAAGCCTGATCGCGAATGATCGGATATAGGGCCTCCCGCCGTTTCTTCGTTAGTTTTTTGCTATCAGTCAGCCCATCAATATGCGAACCACCCAACACAACCGCGCCCACCACCAACGGCCCTGCCCACGGCCCGCGACCAACCTCATCTATACCGAGTATCATACTTTTACTATAGCAGAATATATGGAGCGTGCAGAAAAAGATAGTACATCACTGTTTAATGCTTAACCCGGTCCGACGGTTTTCTCCAGAGGTTATTCCTTAAGCTGACCTACTTACCTATAGGTTAAGGGAGGGCGCATTGCTGCACCCTCCCTGATGTCGACCCTACGAGGCAAAGTGCGCCTCAAGTTTGTAGATGTCAATCCCGACACTGACAAGTGCAGTACGCGTCCGCTCCAGCTCATTATCGCGCTCCATACGCCGGGCCGCGATTTGGTCGCGAACTTGGCGTATTTTTGAGAGCTCATCGATGATTGCCTGCTCTGACTTCGCCATGTTCGCATGCACAGCGAGATAAAACGCCGCTTCGCGACAGACATCGTACATACCTTTGATCAACACATCAAGCTCGCCGGAGGGTATACCCTCGATGTCCTCTCCAGTAAGCCCCATCCGCCTCAACAGGGCCTGTCGAACAGTCTTCCGGGGTTCACCGCTCCACCAGAGATCAAACGCTGTCTGGATTTCACGTTGAGTCCTTCTGTGAAGCTCTTCGAGCGCCGCAAGGCGCTGTAAGAGCCTCCTCGTCACAACCCGTGACAAGATCTCTCCGATCTTTTCACTGCAATAGAGCAGCGAGGCGAGGGTGACGACGAACACTGTAAAGTGTGGCAGTTCCATATCTTTCCAATCTGTGAGTAGGGTCTTCCGTACGCAATTTGCGTAGGACATCTTATATTATACCATATAGCGTTTTATAATACAATACATACAAATATAGCCCTCACTGCCCTCTTGCCGTTTAATGCCGTTCGGACTAAACTTTACGCCCGTATCAAGATCAGCATCTGAAAAACCAAACGGACCCGCTTCCCTATATTATATACTATTTTTGTATTCTTGCGGTCCGACCCGTTTTTTCATAATGAAAGATTAGGCATGGTTATGTTAGTTACTTCTTCCTTGTTCCCTCGTGATTACTCTGGTTATGTTTTAGATTGTAGCATGAGGGGA
>JARKOR010000204.1 GCA_029975625.1 Nanosynbacter sp.
CCTATATTATATACTATTTTTGTATTCTTGCGGTCCGACCCGTTTTTTCATAATGAAAGATTAGGCATGGTTATGTTAGTTACTTCTTCCTTGTTCCCTCGTGATTACTCTGGTTATGTTTTAGATTGTAGCATGAGGGGAATAAAAAATGCAAATTTTGCCTGAGGGCTTTCCCGGCTTGCTTCTCGGCAGTGGCTTTGATTTTTAGAGCCCGACCTGCACTTCAAACCTAAACGATTGCCATCGGTCTGATGACAATCGTACCAATCATACAGCTTCTGCGTCACTCGAGTACGCTATATCTAGCGTGTACACACCAGATATAGCGTAAGTGACGCTAGAGCTAGGGGTTAGTCGGTCGTAATAAATCCGCCCGATTGATGATTCCAGAGTTTAGCGTAAATGCCGTGTTGCTGCAGCAAAGCATCGTGCGAGCCATCCTCGACGATATGACCATCTTCGAGCACGATGATTCTATCCAGCTTGGCGATGGTTGAGAGACGGTGCGCAATGACGATGGACGTGCGATTTTTCATCAGCCCTTCAAGGCTAGCTTGGATGAGTTTTTCTGACTCGGAGTCCAATGCCGACGTCGCTTCGTCCAATACGAGAATGGGGGCATCTTTCAGAATCGCACGGGCAATTGCTACTCGTTGGCGCTGACCGCCGCTGAGTTTGATGCCGCGTTCGCCGACGACGGTGTCCAGCCCGTGAGGAAGTCGTTCGATAAATTCAAGCGCATTTGCAGCTTTTGCGGCCTGGCGAACTTCTGTGTCGGTTGCCTCGGGCTTGCTATAGGCGATATTCTCGCGTAGCGTCCGGTGAAACAGGAGCGGCTCTTGCGGCACGTAGGCGAGGGCTTGGCGGAGCGAGGCCTGGGTAACGTATTGGATGTTTTGCTCGTCGATGAGCAACTCACCCTCCTTTATGTCATCGAAACGGAGCAGCAACTTCGTCAACGTCGTTTTGCCGGCGCCTGACGTGCCGACGACGCCAACCCTTTGGCCCGCCGGTATATGGAGCGACAAATCGGTGATCACATCCGTCTCGGGCGCATCGCTATAGGCATAAGAAACGCGGCGCAACTCGATATCACCCTTGGTGACGCGTAATGTCGAGGCGTTTGGCGCGTCGGTGATGGTTGGTCTAGTGAGGAGAATCTCGGTCATTGGTGCGGCCTGCAAAAACAATTTATCATAGCCATTGACGAGCTCACCGAGCGTAAACAGTTGAGCCGCGATTCGCTGCAGATAGGCGATGATGAAGATGGCGATGCCCAGCTCAATTTGACCCTGTGTGAGCATTGTGGCGATAATCGCGATGGCAATAATCTGCACGGACGACATCACCAATAGGCGCAAAGAAGCTTCAGAAGATGTCCAACGAAAATCTCGCTGAAACAGACGTTGGTATATATCTGTTAGTCGGGTAATTTGTTGCAACTCAAACGTTTCTTGAGCGAAGGTCTTGACAGTGAGATTGTTTGAAATAGTATCGGCAATCGCGCCACTGATCGTGCCCACCATGTCTTTACGCGCTTGTCGCAGAGGCTGGCGCAGCCGCAGGGAAACACGAATGCCGATGAGCAGCCCGACAATGAGCCCGAGAACAATCCACCCTAATACCCACGAATGCATGAAAATGAGCGTAATACCGACGACCATGTTGAGCG
>JARKOR010000215.1 GCA_029975625.1 Nanosynbacter sp.
CGCGTCAATTTTTTGACGGTAAGTTCGTCGGCTTTGTTGTTTGCGATACGATAATGGTCTTCGGACTTGAGTAGATTTTCTTTTGTCTTTTGTAGCTGGGCGATGGACTTGTCGATGCTCGCGACGGCATCGCTAAACCGCTCCGATGCAAGTCGGTAGCTGCGACCAAATGAATCCCGAAAATCACTCAGCTGACTCTCGAAGTTTGTTACGTCAATGTTTTGCGACTGCACAAGAGCAAGCTCCTGCTTATACTTGAGCGAGTTGAGCGCAGCGTTACGTAGTAAGGTGATAATTGGAATGAAAAACTGAGGCCTGACGACATACATTTTTTCGAAAACATGAGACTTGTCAACGATACCGGTGTTATATAGCTCGTTGTCGGCCTCAAGTAGGCTCACAAGTACGGCATATTCGCATCTCTTTTCGCGACGGTCCTTGTCGAGCTCCTTCAAAAAGCTCTCGTTGGTCTTTTTGGTGGCTGTTTCGTCATTTTCGTTCTTCATCTCGAACATAATACTAATAATTTCAGTCCCCCGCTCGTCCGTTTCGCGATAAATGTAGTCTCCCTTGCTCCCGCTACTCGCGTCGTTATCTTTACCAAACTCGGCACGCTGAAAGGCGCTCGCGCGCAGCTTTTCAAACTCAATCTCACAATGTTGCTCAAGTGTTTCGCCAACCATCTTCGTACTGAGCTTTGCCTTCATATCCTTGTAATAGGCGATCATCTCGTCTTTATTTTTAAGCTCCGTTGAATATTTATCCTTCAGAGACGACTCAAGTAGCTGCTTCTCGGCGTCCTTGTTCTTTAGTTCATTCAGTAGCTGATCACGCTCCCTCTCAACCCGAGTCACAGCTTCGGTCACCGCCAGCTGCTTTTCGGTAATCGTGGCTTGCAACTGAGCGCGTAGCTCAGCGACTTCCGCCTCCCTTTTGGCGATATCTGCCTGCGATGCGTTCCTGGCATTCGCCTCGGCAAGTTTTGCGACCGACTCTTTCTCAAGCTTCAGCGAATTCACTTTCTCCAGTAGTTCCTGCTCCTTTAATTTTGCCTCCAGCGCCTTTTCCCGCTCCACCTGTTTGCGAACCTTTGCTACTTCGGCGTTGAACGTGTCCTTCTTAATCGAGTTCACTACGCTCGCAATCGTCGACGCGTCAATATCGGTCTCGTGAATCGAACGAAGATCAATCACATCACCCTTCTGGCCGTCCTCCTGTAGTACTAATGTGTGTTCATCTTGGATGGAAACTTTCAGTTTTTTCATTTTTCTTGTGCCTTCTTTGTGCCTTTTAGTGCTTTTTTCTCATCGCTCGCTAACTTACGTTGGACTTTCTTGACATCCGGGTCGGGCGGCAACAGCTCCGGCTTAACGCCCCGCTCGCCAAGAATCTTTCGAACAGCCTTGTTGTTCGCAATGTGTTCTCCCGATATTTTTTGTTGGCCTTTAAGATCCTTATCTACTACATTGTGTCGTGTTAATTCAGTGGCAAAGTCTTTGGCTTTAATGGTTAATGTGGGCAAAAAATCCGCGAGTGGGCGCGCTGCTGAAACTTTCAGCCGTTGCTTCATGTCAGCGGTCGTGTTGCCACCAAAAAGCGCTTGATCACCCTGCGCGCGAATAACAGCAAAACCCTGGCTATCTACACCTCGCTCGTACAATACGCCCGATAATTTCTTTTCCGTTTTTGAGAGCTTCTCACGCGCTTCGACACGTTCAATGTCGAGCAATCTCTGTTCGATAATCTCTTGTTTTCGTGTTTGTACAGCGAAGTATGTCTGAGCAAATGCCACTTGTGATTTCGATGAGTCACCATTTTGAGCAATCAGGTAGCAGGCATAACGCGTCAAGTTATAGTCAGATAGCTCTCGCTGAGCGCCCTTGCCCGCTTCAATCATTTTCCTGACTTCAAGAAAATGATCGTTTATGTCATAACCACTATTTTTTGTTGCTTCCTGTGCTCGTCGCACAAGCTTTTCGAAATTTTCCCACTTACTGTATCCGAGCAGCCCCTGTATCTCACGGGCGCTCCAATATTCAATACCAGCCCGCTCCTGTTTGATCTCTTCAAAACGGACAAACAGCTCTTCAATTAGCTCTTTCTTCACTCTCGAACCCCCTTCACCACATCCACTACCTTCCCCTCAACCACAAAATCATCATTCTCGCTGATGACGATGGGAGCATAGTCCTCTTGTCGGTGTGACTCGGAAAGGAGTAGCAGGCGCTGCCTGGCATTGTCGCGACGCAAGCGCTTGATGTTCGCCAAGCCACCGATGATCGACACGACAATGTCGCCATCTGCGGGCACATAGGTATCTTTCTTTTCGATGACGATGTAGTCGCCATCCTCGATGGTTTTGCCCTGCACCTCGGCGCGATTCATCGAGTCACCACGGGCAATCAACGCGTATAATCGCTCGGAAAGTTTAGGCTTGAGTACCGATGGCGATACCGCCAAATTATCGACGATCCTTCCATCGGCAAACTTCGTCGCCTCACCACAGTCCGCCTCGCCCATCACCGGTATACGAATGAGGCCGGCGTT
>JARKOR010000218.1 GCA_029975625.1 Nanosynbacter sp.
CCAATGTGACTTAATGGTTTTAGCAACATTAATAATAGGCTCTATTTGGCTGTGTGTTGCCCAATAATACCATTTCTTGAGGAAATCCTCTGCAAGGAGCTTATCATTGAAAGTCCAAAAGTCCTTCAGACTAAGCTTGAAGTTGTATGCGTTGGATGTCAGCAAATTCATGTCTTTGAGAGAGCCCAGCTGTATTCGCCAATTCTAATTTGACCACTCACGCCAATCCGATTTTGATCCACCCTTAAGCGGCTAATAGGTCTCATCAGGCATAAAGCTCACGTCACATCACCTTTGTCTGAAGCTCTTTCCGTTCATGTTCAGTATCAATGCGTGATGGGTAATCCTATCGAGAATTGCCGCCGTTAGAGTCCGATCATGAAATACCTTCACACAATCGGAAAATGCCAGATTCGATGTGATGATAGTACTCATAGTCTCATATCGCGTGGCAAGCAATTGAAAAAGCAACTCAGCCGCTGTGAGATCGAATGTAACATACCCAAGATCATCGATTATGAGAATATCTATTTTTCTAAACTGCTTAATATAAACAGAGAGCCGATTTTCGTTTCTTGCCTCAACCATCTCATTGATCAAACCGGCTGCCGTACGAAATGCGACTCTATAATTCTCCTCACAAGCTCGGATTCCTACTGCGATTGCCAAATGAATCTTGCCCGTTCCAGAATTGCCAATGAGAATGACATTTCTACGCTCCTTGAGGAATTCAAGTGCTTTCAAAGCAGGGATAGCCTCTCTCCCATCTTGCGGTAGATTATCCATTATTAGATCCTCAAACCTCTTCTTTGTGGGAAATCCCGCGAGCCTGAGCGATCTCATCTGGCGATTCATCCTCCTTTTATCAAGTTCTGCCTGAAGCGCAGATATCAGGAATTCCTGCAGATCATCATTATCTGATGAATATTCCTGCACATAGTTGTAGACTCCGCTCCGCCTCAATTGTTTGCATAGGTCTTCAAGAGCCACGTCCACAGCTTACCCCTCCATAAAATGATCAAACACAGCGAGATCTGGCTCCGATACTTCAAAATATCCTTTGAAGGCAAACGGCTCAACCATCGGGACATCCGTCTGATGAAGGAAAAAACGAATGCTGTCGCATGTTGGATCGATATTCTGCTTGTTTAGGATGGCAAGAGTCGAGGAGAATGCATCCGGCAATGTCTCTCGCATCAGATCAAGAATCGGCAAAAATTTTTTAGGATCATCTCGATAATAGTAGTTGAACATGTTCTGAATGAGTTCATCTGACTGAGCCAGAATCTTGGAATTTGCAGGCGCGCCAGGTTTGCGATGAAATGTCTTGATGTAATGAGTGATATCCAGAGAGTACTTCTGCTTCCCGGTTATCCGTCGATGGGATGCTATGACCGCGTTTCCATCAAGAAAATCGATTTGGTCGACGAGTATCTTTAACGTAATATATCTTGGACGATATGTATCTGGGATCGAGTAGTAGTTCCCATCATGTTTTACCAGCGAATACCATGATATAGTGGCACGTTTCAGTTCGTAGTTCTCATATTCCAGTGTTGGCAATGGATGCATCAAGGCTTGCTCTTGATCAAGTCCCTGGACCGGCACATTGGATCGACAATAGACAGGATGGTCATTTATCTCGACAAGCCGCATTTTTAGCCATTCCGTAGCCTCACTTATGGATGCAAACGAACTCCTTTCGCCGAAGGTGGCACGCCGAACATAGCCTACACTTTCTTCGTCTGTTCCTTTCTCGTTAGGTGAAGCTGGATTACAGACACTGGGCTGAAAACCGAAATGCATAGAAAATTCCAGAAATTTATCAGTAACTATTCAGCCACTCAGTCGAACCTCTATTTTCCTTCCGATACTTCATGAATCATAACGTACGATAATCGGCCCAAAATTTAAATATTAATGGCAATCATATAACCGTAATAATGGAGGGGCGCAATTCTCATCAAACCTAAAGGAGGGTATCGATCCAGGTAATTCCCTCTCTTCATCACAATCAGGCATAACCATCACTTTGAGTCGCGAAGATATTTTGGCAATGTATGAGGAAGGTCCTGAAGCAGTTATTGCGCCCATGCAGATCCTATGCTCAATCATCAATAAACAAGCAGCAAGGATCGCCGAACTGGAAGAGAGAGTAAAATCATTGGAGGATCAAATCAATAAGAATAGCCGCAATAGCAGCAAACCGCCCTCTACGGATACCTTTAGAAAGATAAAAGGTCAGCGTAAGCCGAGTGGCAGACCCGTAGGCGGTCAG